>DGBM01000243.1 GCA_002384765.1 Demequinaceae bacterium UBA4004 | reverse complement strand
CTTGCTTGGCGGGGAGGTGCTGTGAGAAAAAATCCGTACGGGTCTGGCGTTTCCGGCCCCCACGGCCTACGTGCGTGCGCATGCCGTGAGCATGGCGCGATCATCGACTCTCGCGCGGCATCAGGGGCTCAACGCCTCATATCGCCTGCTGTGCTCGAATCCGGTACACGCCGAAGCTCTCGAGCGGCAAGTTTGACCGCAGGTTATTGCACAGCGCGTGTGCTGCCTTCAGGTTATCGTCGCCACTGTGCCCGCCGAGGGATCTCGGGACCAGGTGGTCAAGCACTGGTGACAGCGGTTCGGGCCACGGTGACTCGCGGTCGATGGGCCGCTCGCATAGGTGACAAGTCCAATTGTCCCGCTCGAACAGGCGATTCCGACGCTTCTGGTGGATGCGGGGCCGGGCTGCCCACTCGGCACGCTTGTGGCTATCCTTTTTCCACTGTTCAAGTTGCTCCGCAAGCTCCGATCCGCATTCACTTGAGCAGGTACTGTCGAGAGTTTGTGCCGGATCCTCCCGCATCACGCCCCCGCAGACGCGACATGCGATGCAGTTCAGGCACCGCGATTCGTTAGTGTCCGACCGGAAGTACTGCCATTCACAAACTCGGCAGGTCTCGGTGTACTCGATTGTCAGATCACCCAAGGTTGCCCCGTCACTGTGATGTATCGGTCTCGGCTGTACCACTCGACAGGTAGCCCGTTGTCGAGTTTGAATCGACGGCGTCCGGTCGGTGATTCAAGGTAGGTCCATGCGTGGATTCCGTCGCCTGATGGCGACACCTCGATGTAGAAGGTTTCGATCCCGCTGAGGTATTCAACGGCCCGCGGGTCGAGTTCTCCGTCGTTCAGGCAATGGTCGAGGTCGATGCAGGAGATTCCGTCGCCGAGGACAAAGCCGAGGCCGACGCCAACCGAAGACGCCCGAGCATCCGCAAGGGTTGACCAAGTCGCAGGGTTAGTTGACGATGCGCTGCCTCCGTCGTTGGTGAGCGGTCGCTTGTCGGCCGCCCTCCGCACCCAGCGGTCGCGCGAAGTTAGGTCGGCGGGCACGGGGAATCGCAGCATGCGTCGCCGCTGGTAGTTCCGACACTTGTCGGAGCAGAACCGCGCTTGAGCGTTCTTCATCACGATCGACTTACCGCAGTACTGGCATTGCCTCATGTGCCGATTGTACCGGTTTTTGCCGCGTCTTTCCAGGGATTTCGCCGAAACGGCTGCTGATTCCATCGCCCGAAACGGGAGCCAACATGAACACCTGCATCGTCTACGGAGCCGTGCGGCTCGAGGCTGAGTAATGGCTGGCGTCGGTCCTGCTCCGAAGGATCCGTCGAAGCGTGCTCGTCGCAATAAGGATGTTGCGCAGCTGCGGATCGTTGAGGTTGAGACTGCCGGCCAGCCTGATCTTCCCGAGTTTGAGGTTGAGGTCAAGCGCGACGGAGAGTCGGTCATGGTGCCGTTCTCGTGGCCCGCTGCGACTCGTGGCTGGTGGGCGATGTTGGATGTGCACCCGTTGAAGGGTGAGTTCACGGAGCTCGATTGGTCGTACCTGCTGGATACGGCGTTGATTCATGCGCAGATGTGGCAGGGCGATATCAAGCTCGCGTCGGAGATCCGGTTGCGTGAGGCGAAGTACGGGTTCACTCCTGAGGATCGTGCACGGTTGCGGATTCAGTTTGCGCAGGCGGCGTCGGAGGAAGTGTCGGCGGCGACCTCGGTGCAGTCCGCGCGAGGTCGATTCCACGGCATGACGGTCTCCAACGAGTTGGAGGCGTGATGTCGTGGCGTCCGATGGATGGTGAGTTGTTCCCGTCGCTGGGCTGGACTGTCGCGGATCAGATGGCCGAGTATCTGGCTGCTCCTGACGACGGTGACGCTTACGCGCCGTTCATGGTGTCGCGTGAGCAGCTCGAGTTCCTTGTTCGCCTGTATGAGGTTGACCCGCATACCGGGCATCGCGTGAAGCACCGTGCCGTTCTGCAGCGCCCTCGTGGCTGGGGCAAGTCTCCGTTCCTCGCTGCGATCGGTATCGCCGAGGCGCTGTTCGATGTCGTCTTCGATGGCTGGGATGCGCAGGGCCAGCCGGTGGGTAAGCCTTGGTCGTCGATTCGTACGCCGCTGGTGTTGATCACGGCGACGACTGAGGAGCAGACGGCGAACACGTGGGGTCCGCTGCTTGAGATGCTGCGTGGCGGTTCGGTGGTCGACGAGTTCGATGTCGAGCCGATGGATTCGTTCGTGAACCTCCCGAAGGGCCGGATTGAGCAGCGCACGTCGTCGGCTACGTCGGTGAAGGGTGCGCCGGCTGTTGCGGCGATCATGGATCAGACTGAGTCGTGGGTTCCGGGTAATCGTGGCCCGCGGTTTGCGCAGACGCTCCGCAACAATGCGACGAAGCGTGGCGGCATGACGATCGAGTCGCCGAACGCTTTCGTTCCTGGTGAGCGTTCTGTGGCTGAGGCGTCGGCGAAGATGTGGCAGGACATCAGGGATGGCAAGGTGCGCGACTCTGATGCCGCGCGTGGCCTCCTGTATGACGACCGGCAGGCTCCGGGGTCGACTGATCTTGACAATCGTGAGTCGTTGGTCGCTGGCCTGCGCTACGCCTACGGTGACTCGTCCGACCATCCTGACGGGTGCGTGCTGCACGATCCGCCGTGCGCGCCGGGTTGGTCGCCGATCTTCCGTATCGCGGCGGACTTCCAGGACCGCTCGAATGATCTGCAGACGATGCGGCAGGACTTCCTGAACCAGGTGACGCACGCGACGGATTCGTTCGTGTCTGAGCCTGCGCTGCGGGCGATCATGGCCGATGGCAGCCCTGGCGGCCACCCGGTGAAGACGATCTCGAAGTCTGAGCCGATCACGCTCGGCTTCGACGGCTCCGAGGGCCGCAAGGACTCGCATATCGCGGACTCGACCGTGCTGATCGGCTACTCGCTGACGCAGAAGCACTGGTTCAAGCTCGGGGTGTGGGAGCAGCCTGACGGGCCTACGGGCGAGGGGTGGCGTCCGCCCGTGCTCGAGGTTGAGGCGGCCGTGAAGGACGCTTTCAGGCGGTACAACGTGGTCGGCTTCTATGCCGACCCGTCTGCTGGCTGGGCTGGTCACGTGAAGACGTGGGAGGCCGAGCATTACCGCGTATTGAAGGCGAAGATGTCCGTCAATGAGCCGATTCGTTGGCGGCAGAAGGACATTTCACGGACGACGGAGACCTTCGACCAGATGTTCTCGGCGATCACTGCCGGGGACGTCACGTTCGACGGTTCGTCTGAGCTGTTGCGGCACATGCTGCACGCTCGCCGTGACCCGCGCCGCTCTGGCTACGTGTTGAAGAAGCCGGACGACGATCAGGACTACTCGAAAATCGACGCCTGCTACGGCATGGCGTTCGCCTACGCGGCCGCAATGGACGCGATCGGCAAGGGCGTCATGGCTAGCGGGAACCGGCGAGCACCCAAGCGCATCTACTGAGGGGAA
>DGBM01000008.1 GCA_002384765.1 Demequinaceae bacterium UBA4004 | reverse complement strand
CTACCAACTGCGCCACAGCCCCTTCGCCCCTCGCGGAGCGACGATCAGACTACCACTTCGCCGCGGCCGCCCAAGAACGAAACCGGCCGCAGCGGCGTCGGCGACCCGCAGGCCACCGACGCCCAACGACCGCTAGTTGGCGGCCAGAATGTCGACCACGAACACCAGCGTCGCGCCGCCGGGAATCGTGTCGCCCGAGCCGGCATCGCCGTAACCAAGCTCCGGCGGGATGACCAGCAGCACCTGGCTGCCCACGGTCTTGCCAACGAGTCCCTGGACCCAGCCCTCGATGAGGCCGCCGAACGTCAGCGTGAAGGTCGACGGCGCCTCGCGATCCCACGACGAGTCAAACTTGTCGCCGTTCCACACCCAGCCGGAGTAGTGCACGGTCACGCTCTGGCCGTCCTTGACCACGGGGCCGTCGCCCTCGATGAGGTCCTGAGCGATAAGGCCCTCCGGCTTAGTGGTGGTCGGGTACGTCACCGACGGAGCGCCGTCGGCGTCAAGGGTGACCTTGGGAAGTCCGTCCACCGGGGCCACGGCAGTACCTTCGGCCCGGTCCAGAACGTCGCTGACACCGGAAACCGTCACCAGCATGATGTTGGCTCCCTGGCCCCGATCCGGCACCGCGTACAGGAAGTCGGTGCCCACGTGAGCGCCCTTCAACACGGCCTCGATCGCGGGGTCCACTTGGCCCGTGATCAACTGCACCTGTTCGGCGCTGCCGTTGTCGTAGGTCGAGTACAGCGTGGAGCCGTCGGTTCCCAACTTGATGACGTAGTCGAGCGCCAGCAGCTGACCCGACTCGATCGGGTCGCCGTCACCGTCGGAGATCAGCCGCGCGCCGGACACCGTGAAGTTGATCGGCGTGGTGGCCTCAAGATCGGGGGCGACACCGTCTCCGTTGTCAATCCACTTCATCGCCTCAAGTGCGGCATCAGGTTCGACGGCCGCGACCGCGTCCGCGGTGGGCTGCGCCGTGGCGCCAGCCGACGCACTCGACGAACCGTCGGCGTTGTCGGCCGGCGCGCAAGCCGCGAGTGACAGGGCTGCCGCGGCAAGGGCGGCGGAAAGGGCAAGACGGTGCTTCACGTGCAAAACTCCCAGCGGTTCGATGACGCCCCAGTGTCCCACGGAGAGGCGCATGCTCCGCGCCTCCCGCCGTGTGGCGTCGGTACTCCTGAACCAACGCTGGACGGGACGCAAGGTTCCCATTCTCAGCGAACTCAGAGGATTATTCGCGGCCCTGACGGTCCCCCGCACGAGATGACCACTGACCGTGGCGTGCTCGCGCGCGTTAGGCGCTTGCCTGCCGACGCTTCGCGAGGATCGCGTCGAGTGCGCCCGTGCGCGGGGCATCGTCACTGGCGTGATCCGTGGCGGCGTCCGACCGTGCCGCCTGGTGTGCCGCATGCGACGACGCCGCGTAGTCGTCCTGCGACATGTGGCGGGCGGTGTGCTGAGGCACCGACGCCTTGAGCGCGTAGGCGGGGACCGGCATGGTCTTGGGCTTCCACGCCGCGCCAGCGGGGGTGTCGGCATCGGGTGAGGCCGGCGCCGCATCGCGAGCCGACGCCTCATCGAGGGCCTGCGCCACGCGCGGTCGGGCGATGGCCGGGGCCTTGAGCGGCGCCAAGTCGGTCGCGGTGATGATGCGGATCGCCTGCGTGGCGACCTCGCTGGGCTGCGCTTGCTGGCCATTGGCACGGGCGGCAGACACCACCCTGAGGGCTCGCATCGCCGTGGCCGCCGCCTGCACCTCGCGGTCCACCGCACGAATCTCCGCCAGTGCCTTGCGCTCTGCAGCTCCGGCACGCACGGAGGCACCCACCACCGTCACCATGGCGCCGGTCGCAAGACCTGCGATCCACGACGGCGTTCCCGTGGTGGACGCGAGCACCCATGCGACCACGGTGACCACGGTGGCAACGGCAGAAAACAGCGCGCGCCTGCGTGCACGAGCCGCTCGCTGCGCCATGGAGCCCAGCCGGTCACGGCGCAGGTGAAGGCTTTCGCGTTGCGCGTGAGCGGCCGCGCGATCAAGCGGACTGCTGGGGCGCGACATACGAGCCTGGCCCAACTGGGCGACACGGACGCGAGCCGCACCCGTGACCAGCAACGGAACGTCGGTCGAAGCGCTCGCGGCATCGACCGGAGCCACACGCGCCGCGGTGGCCCGCACCACGCGCATGTCAGCGGAGTAGCGATCCTCGGTACGCACCAACGCATAGTCGCTGCGTTCGCGGATCCGCTGGGGCAGGACGTAGGCAAGCACCAGTCCTACGGCGACGATCGCGAGAAGTCCTGCAGGAGGCATGACACGACGGTACGGCCGGGTCGGGCACGACTCAGGGACCTAGCGCGGCGTGTCAGTGTCAGGAATGGTCGATCGCGCCGGCCCACCACGTTCCGGTGCGCTTCTCGCTCGCCGTCACCGCGAAAATGCGATGGTCACGCCACGCTCCATCGATAAACAAATACGACGCGCGCATGCCCTCCTCGCGCAGTTCGAGCTTGCGCACCACCGCCAGGGACGCCGTGTTTTCCGGGCGAATCGCGATCTCGATCCGATGCAGGCCCTCCGCGAACGCGTGCTCGCACAGCAGCGCCACGGCGGCGGGCGCAATGCCTTGACCCGCCACGTGATTCGACACCCAATAGCCCAGCGTCCCGCCGCGTTCCGCACCCCATTCGACGCGACCCAGCGAGGCGCGACCCACCAGCTCGCCGTCCCGCTCAATCACCATGGGGTAGGTGCGGCGCGCCCGCCACGACGCGCGTTCGCGGCGCACGTAGGTGCGGAACGACATGGTGGCCTCGTGGGTGCCCGGCGGCGACGACGCCTCCCACGGTCGCAACCACTCCCGATTGCGTTCACGCAAGGACAACCACTCGCGCTCGTCGCCCGGCCGGAGCAGCCTGAGTCGCACCCCATCGCGCTCCAGGCGAGGCGCGACCGGTCTCATCGCTGCCACCACAGGATGGGGAGTGCGTCACCCTTCTTCACCTCAGTGGTGTCCTCCGCGACAAGCGCCACACCGTCGGCGGCCGCGATGTCGCGCAACAGCGGGCGCGCCGGGTCCCCCACCGGTTCCACGCGATCCCTGGTGCCCTCCCCGCGGCGCACCGGCACCACCTGAGCGAAGCCGAAGGGAGCCTGCCATCCCTGCTGGACCGTGGCCGTCGGCCGCACCACGCCAAGCCCCCGCATGCGCATGATGGCGTCGATGCCGTAGCCGGCGAACGCGGCGGCGACGTCGACCGGATCTCCTGGCAGGGCCAGGAGCGCGACGGGCGCCGTGTCCCTGGAATCGACCGTGCCGAGTCCCTGCCGATCGCCCGGCATCAGCCTCACGCGGCGAAGTTCTCCGCCATAGGCGCGGGTCAGCACGGGTCCCACCACGTCGTGCCAATCGTCGGAAACGCCTCCGAGGGTGATGACAAGGTCCGCCTGAAGAGCCGCATCGTCAATGGCCTGGCGCAGCAACGGGCCGTCGTCCGGCACGGCGAGCGTGCGCACCACACGCGCCCCTGCGGATGTGAGCATCGCCGCGAGCAGCGGGCCCGAGGCGTCCACGGTGGGCTCGGGCGGAGCGAGCGAAGGGTGCACGGCTGCAATGTGGCCCCGAAGTTCGGAGCCCACGGCCACCACCGCCACCCGCGGCGCGGGACGGACCCTCACCGTGGCGTACCCGCAGGCCGCCATCGACGCGACGTGACCCGCGCCGAGCCGGGTTCCGGCCGCCACGACCACGTCTCCAACCCCCCAATGGCCGCCCTCGTCGACCACTCCCTCGCCGACTGCGACCTCCGCATCAAGAAACAGCGACACCGCGGCCGTCGTAGGGCGGGCCACGACGGCATCGGCTCCATGCGGGAGCGCGCCTCCACGCGCAATCCTGGCGGCGGTGAAGGGCATGAGGCGGGTAGGGCCGTTCCCAGGGAGCACGTCGTGAGTCACCGGCAGGGTCACCGGACGCATCCGCGCCCCCCGCGTGTCGGACGACCTCACGGCAAAACCATCCGTCGCGGCGATTCCCAGGGCCGGAACTGCCGTACGGGCAACCACATCGGCAACAGCGACACACCCCAAGGCGTCGGCAAGCGTCAGATCCAAGGGAGAAAGGGGGGCGAGCAGGGCAAGAACATCGGCACGATGCTCTTCGAGGCTGCACGAGGTCACCATGGCATTGTCCTGTGCGGCGCCGACACCATGCAACCAGGGCCCACTATCGCGAACCGGCTCATCCCACGCAGTTCGCCAGGGTTTGACACAATGGGGTCATGACCCCGTTGTCCCACATTGATCCGCGCACCATGCCCCCAGCCGAAGCCAAGTCCGCCTGGCGAAGTGCGGTGCGCCGTACGCGACTCCAGCGCGGCGAGCGACGCATGAGCGAAAGCGCCGAGTCCTTCCGCGACCAGGTGCTCACGCTGCCCGAGGTGGACGGGATCCGATGTGTGTCGGTGTACGCCTCGCGCGCCCATGAGCCCGGAACGCTCCCGCTCATCCAGGCGCTTCACGACCGCGGCATCGAGGTGCTGATGCCCCGCTTGGGGGACGGCCTTGTGCGCGGCTGGGGCGTCTTCACCAGCGCCGACGATATTTCGGAAAGGGCGCCGGGCAGGCCGCCCGAACCGTCGGGAGACTTTCTGCCTTCGGACCGCCTCGCCGATGCTGATCTGATAGTGGTGCCCGCACTGGGTGTCGACACGCGAGGAACTCGCCTTGGCCAAGGAGCGGGCTGGTACGACCGGGCGCTGGCGGACACACGGCCGGGTGTGCCCATCGTCGCGCTGGTGTTTGACGACGAGTTCCACGACGCGGACGTGCGCGCTTTGCCACGCGAATGGCACGACGTACCCGTGACCATCGTGGTCACCCCGTCATCAGTGGCACGAATCCACGCGTAAAATCGTCACATGCCGACCTACTCGTATGCTTGCAGCGCGTGCGGACACCGCTTCGAGTCGATCCAGTCGATTCATCACGACGCGCTGACCACGTGTCCCGTGTGTGGGGGCGCCCTCCGTCGCGTCATCTCTGCCGCGGGTGTCACCTTCAAGGGATCCGGGTTCTATCGCACGGACTCGCGCGCGACGGCCCCCGCAGGCGCGCCCAGCGCCGCCAAGGCGAAGACCGAGGCCAAGCCCGCTACCAGTGCGGCGGCCGATCCCGCTTAATCTCATCGTCGCGGCTGGCGGAACCGCCGTCGCCCCACGCGGCGTCCTCGTCCTCCCATGCGCGGGTGGGGATGAGCGGTCGGTCCGAGCCCTTGCGAGTCGGTGCGGCTACCGGCGCGGGCTCGTCGGCGTCGGGCTTGTCGGCGTCGTCGGCGTC
>DGBM01000107.1 GCA_002384765.1 Demequinaceae bacterium UBA4004 | reverse complement strand
CCGTCGTCCCGCCCTTCTACGGCCCCGACGGCGTGGTGCTGCTGTGGGCCGACGCGGGGGACGGGAACCGCGAGCCGATGCGGGGGGCGTACCCGGAGGCCGCGCTATCTGCCGCTTTTGCGCGCAAGGCCGGGGCCAAGGTCGTTGCGGTTGGCGATTCTCATTTCGAGGGCGGTCAGCAGGGCGACGGCTCCGACTGGCGCACCACCGGCAACCGCCCGATGGGGGCGGCGATGTACGCCTGGGGCCTGTGGCACACGGGCGGAAAGTTCATGTCCGTGGGCAACTGGGCCAAGGGCGGCGAGCGCACCGACCAGATACTAGGGCGCATCGCGGGACCGCTCGCCTCTGGCGCTGACGTGGCGCTGATCCAGATGGGCACCAACGACGCCCGCCAGGGGTACACGCTGGCGCACACGGTCACCAACTACACCGAGACGGTGCGGCAGCTCCGTGAGGCGGGCATGGACGTGATCTGCGTCGGACTGCCCCCGATCAACGACCCGACCACCGTCCGTGACGCGATGGACCGGATCAACAACTGGCTCAGGTCGTTCTGTGCCACGGAACGCATCCCGTTCGTTGAGGTCATGGACCTCATGGTGAACACCGCCGACCGGACGTTTGCCACTGGCACTCACACGGACGGGGTTCACCTGACCGCGACCGCCGCCGACCTCGCCGGACGCCGGATCGCGGACGCGCTTCTCAGGCGCACGGGGCAGATCGAGAATGTGTTCGCGCTGACCAACGTGGACGCCACCAACCTTCTCCCCAATGCGCTGTTCCTCAACGACGCGGGCGCGGACGGGCTGCCGGACTCCTGGTACGGCCTCGGTGCCGCCGAGGGTGGCACCATGACGCAGACCCTGGAGCCCGTCACCGGCTGGGTCGGCAATGCGGTCCACATCGCACAGGGCGCGAACACCAATGCCCGCCAGGTCTACACCGACATCAACATCAACACCGGCAAGTTCGCGGTCGGGGACCGGCTGCGACTCGCGGCGAGACTGAAAACGGACGGCGGGGTCATCGCGTTCGTGCAGGCGAAGTTCGTGGGCTCGACCGCCGCGCGAACGGAGTCTCGGATACTCGACTGCCGTTCCACCGAGGACGCCGAGCTGGGCAGTGTGCAGGAGTTCACCGTGCCCACAGGCACGACCAACGTGCAGGTCTACGTCTACGTCGGCGCAGGCACTGGAGACGTGTGGTTCGGGCAGCCGTCCCTCGTGAACCTGACGACGCTCGGCATCTCGTCACTGGAGTACGCGCCAGGCAACGGCTGGTAGCCCGCCCATACCGCTCGGATAGCCCCAGCCATATCGCCGGTTTAGCCCGGCCGCACGANNGCCTTCGGGTTCGGGGAGGGGCTTTCGTGTTGTCTGCGGGGCGCGGGAGTTGGTATGGCATTGGGGAATCTCCCCGCAAAGTTAACGTAGACTTTCCCATACCAACCACGGGGTTCGCGCGAAACAGGAAATCTTGCGGTGCGAACCATGACAATGCGGGGCAAACATGGTCGAAGCGGCACCCGTTCGGGCGGCAATCTACCTCCGAATCTCCCAGGACCAGACCGGCGCAGGGCTCGGCGTCGCCCGCCAGCTCGAAGACTGCACCGCGCTCACCACCGGCCTCGGCTGGGACGTCGTGGAGGTCTACACCGACAACGACATCTCCGCGACCTCCGGCAAGCCACGGCCCGCCTACCGCAAGATGCTCAACGACATCGCCGCGGGCAACATCGACGCAATCGCCGTATGGTCCCCCGACCGACTCTACCGCCGCGCGAAGGATCTCGAGGTGCTGATTGAACACCTCGAAGGGCACTCCATTGCAGTCCGCACCGTCAAGGCTGGCGACATCGACCTCTCGTCTGCCTACGGCCGGATGATCGCCCGCATCCTCGGCGCCGTCGCCACAGGTGAAGGCGAGATCAAGTCCGAACGGTGGAAGCGGTCGTGGCAGCAGGGCCGCGAGGCTGGGACCGTGGCCCGCACCGGCTCCCGACTGTTCGGCTACACCCGTGACGGCGACGTCATCGAGGAGGAAGCCGCAATCGCCCGCCGCATGGCAGACGACATCATCTCCGGGACACCCATCCTCACCGTCACCCGCTGGCTCGACGACGAAGGAGTCCGCACCACCCGCGGCGGCGTGTGGCGACCACGGGGCCTCAAGGTCTACCTCACCAACCCGCGGCTGACCTCCTACTCCACCCTCAAGGGCGAGATCGTCGCCGAAGGGAAGTGGTCGCCGATCCTCGACCGCGACACCTGGGAGACCGTGCGTGCCCTACTCACCTCCCAGACCCGCGCCTACGCTCCGAGAGTGGGCCTCCTCAACGGCATCCTGTTCTGCGGCAAGCCCGGGTGCGGCGCCCGGATGATTACCTCGGGCGCTCGAGGGCAGCGCACCTACCGATGCCCCAACCGCCCCGGCATGTCAGGGTGCGGCGGCGTCTCTGGGTACGCCGAGCCCATCGAGGAGATCGTCGAGACCTACGCCCGGACCAGGCTCGCCGACCCGCGCGTGCGTGACCACCTCCGGGCACTGTCCACGACGGCCGGCCCCGAGCTGCTCGCCGAGATCAACGGGCTCGAGCAACGCCTCCGCGAGCTCGACACCAGCCTCGACGACCCCGGTGTCCCTGTGACGCGGATCAACCGGGCCATCGCCCGCACTGAGGAGCGGCTAGCGGAATGCCAACGGCGCCTCGGCGCGGCGACACCCGTCCCGATCCCACAGGACGGCGACCCGTGGCCCGACGACCTCGACCGCCGACGCCGCCTCGTGGATCTCGTCGTCGCACAGGTCAGGCTCAACCCGGCCGAGAGTCGGTCGCGCACGTTCGACCCGCGGCGCGTGGAGATTGACCCCGCTTGACCCATTCCCCCACGCACACCCGGACGCCAGTTGCTCAGCGTCGTCTGAGTGACACCCAACTCCTTCGCGACCTGGCGCTCCGACGGCGGGTACTGCTGTGCGTCGATGTGCTCCTGGATCAAGCCGTAGAGCTTGCCCATCCCCTGCCCACCTCCTCTCGTCGTTCTGTCTTGGCACCATCGTGGCCCCGTTCAGTCGGGGTTGCTACTAGGGCGGACACCGCGACGCGCCCAAAGATACACAGACGTGGACACCAGTTCCCCATAACGGGGGACACCGTGTCGCCGCAGGTCAGCGCCTACCTGCGGAATTACAACGTGCGTATTACTTGACGGCGTGGACACTATGGGTGCAATCTATCTCCATAGGTACTGGACACGGACGCAAGCGAGGGTTTACGGTGAACACCACACAGAGCAGGACGCAACTCCCGGAGGTTTGGATGGTCCTCAAGGACCCGAAGCAACTGGCGAAGCTCATGGTGATCCAGGGATGCTCCGCCCGGCAGCTCGCGAAGGCGGCCGGATGGAAGTCGCACACCTACATGCAGCGGCTCCTCAAGGGGCAGGCCAAGACGCTCGAGGTTGAGCCGGCCGTCCGTATCGCCAAGTACCTCGGCGTCGGCGTCGACGACCTTTTTTTGGTCAAGACCTCTACTAACACTGGACAGACCGTGAAGGGACGCGCGGCATGACGCCCACCGAGTATGGCCGCTACCTGGCTGAACTGTCGGACCCGATCACCGACGAGGTCGCCGAGCAAGCAGCCCGCATCCTCGCGACCGTCGAGGCGGTGGCGGCATGAGCACCCACTACGTCTACCGCTGCTTCGACGCGGACGACCGACTCCTGTACGTCGGGTGCGCGGCCAACGTCAAGAAGCGCATGTCGCTCCACGCTCTCGGCAAGGCCCGCGCGAGCCGCACCCTCGCCGCTCTCATGGCGCGCTACACGACCGAAGGGCCGTACAGCGACAGAGCAACCGCTGAGGCTGCCGAGCAGGCCGCCATCGTTGCTGAGGCTCCGCTGCTCAACATCCAGCACAGCCGCACGCCTGGGTGGTTCAACGACCAGCGCGTCGCGGCATACCTGACCGACCGCGGGTTGCCGCTCTCGGTCGCCGGCCTCCACCGCTGCGAGGGCTGCGACCGCCTGCGCGGATTCCACATGGCCCCCGGCCTCTGCAGCGACTGTCTCGACGACCTCGCAGACAGCGCCTAGAGCCGCCCGGCGTGGCGCACCCCCCCAGCGCCACGTCGGGCCCGGGGCGGTCGTCGGGACAGGCCGCCCCCCTCCAACTCAACACAAAGCGAAGCGCGGCCCGCCCGCAAGACAGACCGCGCTTCACCGACTAACGAGAAGAGGTTAGCGCATGACCGTCCAAACCGTCACCGCCGACGAGCTCGAGGTCTTGGCCTTCGAGCACCCCGGCACCGAGATCCACGTCGGCAAGCACGAGGCCGACATCACCATCGACGGCCGCATGTACGTCGCGCGGATCGAGGGGGAGCAGCCATGAGCGCCGACCTCCGCAACTTCCTCATCGCCGCCGAAGCCACCGCGGGCATCTGGGCCTTCATCCTCCTGTGCGCTGGCATCGCTGCCCTGTTCATCTGGGCCGAGCAGAAGGCCGACCGGGAGCGCAAGACCCGCGACGACCTCAACGCCGCGACCCTGCACCACGTCACCCGCTGCGGCGCCCGCTCCCCCGAGGGCTGGTGGTGCGACCGCGCGGCAGACCACGACCCCACGACCGGGCACGCCGACTCCACGCAGGGCGCCGAGCTTGGACAGGCGCGCTGGTTCGACGGGAGGGCCGCGTGATGGCCGCCGACTTCATCCCGCGCCCTGACGGAAGTAGGGCACGCCAGTTCGCCGACTCCACCTGGCTCGTCGAGAACGCCGACGGCCGCTGGCACATCGAGGCCCCCGACCTGCCCGACATCCCCGTGCCGGCCGCCGAGGTCTACGCGGCGACGTTCAGCATCCACGGGCTCGTGTCGGCGCTCGTGTGGGACGCGCACCGTCGCCGCACGCTGCCCGACGAGATCGACGAGGCCGTGTCCGTGGCGCTGGCTCGGGCGCTGGGCGGGGCCGTTGTGCGGGAGGTGGCGGCATGAGTCACTCCGCCGAGAATGACGCACTCGGAATCTGCGCCCCGAGGTGTCCGCGCTGCGAGTGGCAGGCCGTTGACCGCCCGGACACCCGAGAGGGTCGAGAAGCGGCGAAGGCTGACGTCGTTGCCCACGAGTGCTCGCCTAAGTGCCGCGCTTGCCGGGAGGGCGCGCCTGCCGAGATTGCGCCTTGCCTCTGCCCCATTCCGCCCGGTTCGACCGCCGACGAACGGGGGCAGTGATGACCGCCGACTACACCAACCCCGCCGCGACCGACCGCTGGTGGGAGCCCAACCCGCTCGCCATTGGGACGTTCTGCACCTGCGGACAGCGCCTCGAGCGCATCCCCGGCAAGGGCAAGGAGCTCTATCCCTGCCCCCTCGGCTGCGAGGAGGCGTCGTGATCCGCGCCCTCGCCGCCCACGTCTGCCGCCTCCTGGCTGTCCCCTTCGGCGTCTACATCGACCACCACGCCGCGCGACTGCACGACCTCGACGACAAGGACTGAGCATGAAGCAGAGTTACAAAACAGACATTATCCTCGGCGGGCGTTACCGCGACGAGCAGACCGGCATCGAGGGCACCGCGACCGCCGTCTCGTTCTACCAGTTCGGTTGCGAGCGCGTGAGTCTCGAGGCCGTCGTTGCCGGAAAGATCGAGGAGTACGGCTTCGATGCCCCGCGACTGACCCACGTCAAGACCGGCGTCCGCGCCGAATCCCCCCGCAATGGTGGTCCCGAGAAAGGCGTCTCGCACGTGCGGCCCGGGGCGGTGGCCCGATGACCCTCCACCTCCCAGCCCTCCGCGAGTGGCTCGCCGACGTGATCGACCCAACCCGGGCACTTGAGCGCGCGTCCGACATGCGCTGCGCCGAGGAGATGCGCCGCGAGATCCACCGGCTCAACAAGCTCGCAACCTCCCTGGCCCACGCGAACGCCGACCTGACCGTCTCTGCCGCAGCCGCCGACGTGTGGATCGAGGCCGCCCGAGAGATCGTCCTGCGCGTCGAGGGCGAGGAGCGGGTGCGGATGATCGAGGGGGGCTCGCTGTGACGACGCCGTACTACCAAGACGACGCGGTGACGCTGTACCACGGGGACGCACTGGAGGTCATGGACAGCCTGCCGCGCGGCTCAGTCGACCTCATTGTGACCGACCCTCCCTACGTCATCGGCGCCGTATCTGCCGGGTCGCTCGGGAGCAAGTCGGGTGGATGGGCCGACATGATGAACTCTGCTCTTTGGTTCCGCGCCTGGTACGAGCAGGCACGCGACCTCCTGCGGCACACGGGCGCGATGTGGTCGTTCTGCAACTGGCGCACCATGCCGGTCGTCATGCGCGCCGCGATGGAGGCGGGCCTGCCCATCACGTCAATGATGGTTTGGGACAAAGAGTGGATCGGTCCGGGCGGCTCGCAGGGACTCCGGCCCGCCTACGAGATGTGCGGCCTGTTCGCCAAGCCTGGGTTCGCAATCCCTGACCGTGGTGTGCCCGACGTGTGGCGACACAAGACGGGTGGCTACAAGGAGAACGGCCACCCCGCCGAGAAGCCCGTCGACCTCATGCGACGGATCATCCGCACCTCTGGGAACGCGGGCCTCGTGCTCGACCCATTCATGGGCAGCGGCACCACCGTCGTAGCGGCTCAGGCCGAGGGCGTCCGCGCTATCGGCATCGAGGCCGAGGAGAAGTGGTGCGAGCTCGCAGTCAAGCGGCTTTCGCAAGGTGGCCTGTTCGCCGCCGAGCCATCGGAGTCCGCCATCCAACAGGCGCTCGATACGGACCCGCTGGCAAAGGGCTACGCCCTCACTGGCGCGCCTCGACTTGCCCGCAAGCGCGCCGAGCAAGTGGCGCACGACGACGCGCTCACCTTCGATGAGGAGTCCGCATGAGCATCCTCGCCTTCCCACCCCGCGACCTGTTCCTCGACCCCGAGCCGCTCGCACCGCTGCACGCCACGCACGCCACGGAGCCGACGCCCCTGTTCGACGAGCTGACTGCACGCCGCAACGCCAAGCGGCTGCACCCGGCCGGACGACGCCACCTCCGCGCCGTGACCCACATCCCCGTCTGCCGGCCGTCTGACGTGCGGCTCGCGGTGCTCAACGACGGGACCGGAGTGA
>DGBM01000300.1:1168-3215 GCA_002384765.1 Demequinaceae bacterium UBA4004 | reverse complement strand
GCGGCCAGCAGGGCGGCATCGAGCTGCTCGGCCACGTGACTGGCCACCAGGGCGAGCTGTTCGACCCTTTCGGCGGGGTCCTCGAACACGTACTCGACGCCGATGTCGCCCTCGGCGCGCCTCAGCACGGGAGGGGCCACGTCCTCGCCCCTGGCCATGCGCTGCGCCCACGCGCCCACATGCCCAAAGCGGGCCACCACGTCGGCCGTGGGAAGCGCGGTGAAGTCTCCCAAGGCGGTCAGCCCCAGGCGCGTCAGCACGCTGACCAGGTCCTCCACTTCGGCGCGCTGAGTGCGCTCCATGGCGGCGTGCACCAAGGTGTCCACGGGCAGGGGCGCCAGGAAGTCGTGGGACTGGCCTGGCTCGATCAGCGCGTTCGCCCTGGCGGCCATCACGGCGGCCAGCAGTCCGTCGGCGATGCCCACGGCGGACTCGCAGCCCGCGTCTTCCGCCACGCGCGTCACGAGCGCCTCCGCGAGCGCCTCCTCGGAGCCGTGAAAGCGCGCGGCGCCCTGTGAGGGGATCATCAGCAGTCCGGGACGCGAGATCTCGACGCCCGCGACCACCTGTTCCGCCGCGGCGGCGACGGCCTCGAATTCACGGGCGTCCCGGCCCTCGTCGTGGGACAGGATGGCGATCTCCGGGCACGCCCGCTGGGCCAGGCGCTTGCGCATCCCCCGCCGCACTCCGGCTGCCCGGGCCGCCGCGGAGACGGCGAGCATCCCCCTGCCGTGCAGCACCGCGGCGGGGGCATCGGCGCCCAGTCCCACCTGCGCCATGGCTGCGACCACGGGCCAATCGGGCACCCACAGGACCACGCGGCGCACGGTGGCCACTCTGGCGTCGTGCAATGGGGCGGTCATGCGGCACCCGTGCCAAGCGCTCTGTCCTCCACCACGGTGCGCCCGGTGGGCTCACGGGATCCCACCCGCTGGTCATCCACATCGAGGGTGAGCACCACGCGCCGGGTGGACCCCGCCGAGCGGCCCGCGATCGCCACGGTCACATCCCGCTCGCGCAGCCTCCCCTCACCGGATCCCAGGCCTCTCCACCGCACCCTTTCCACCGTCAGCGCCACGTGCGCGCCCGGCCAGGGGCCCGCGACCACCATCACGCAGCCACGCTCCCTGGCGCGAGCGGCGAGGCGGCGGCGATCGGCATCGGACAGGGCGACCCCCTGCCCCACCATCACGATGTCCATGCCGTCCAGACACACGCTCAACGTGGCGGGCGCCTGCGCCCCCGGGTACGGGATGAGCGCCAGCCGATTGAGGTCCATCCCCCTGCGCGCGGCCGCAAGCACGCCCACGTTCGGCATGCCCACCATGGCCGTCCAGGCGCCCTCGCGTGACGCCCGGCTGGCGAGTGCCAGCATGAGGGACGTGGAACCCTCCACGGCCACCACCTGACCCCGCGGCAGCCCTCGCGGCAACACTGGGGCGAGCGCCTCATCGAGCGCGAGTGCCGGACCCTCCGCCGCCTTGCGGTCGGCCCCCATGCGCGACTCGACGGCGCTCAGGGCGGCGCGGGCGGCGGCCAGGCGCGTCCCTTGAGTCTCCACGGTCGCCTCCCGAGCGGTCGCCTACGGGGCGGCGGACCAACCCGCACGCCATTCGAACATGTGTTCGATTCTGCCATGAATGGCGGACATGCGCGAGCGGATGGCGACCTCAATCGCGGCAAGTCGGGCACTACAGGGATAATGAGAGTGATAGGCAGCGACGCGGTCAAGGGAGGCACACATGCTTAAAGGCATCGACCCGGTTCTGAGCGGGGAACTTCTGCACATCCTCGATGACATGGGCCACGGGGATCAGCTCCTCCTGGTCGATCGCAACTACCCGGCGTCGGCGGCGGGCAAACCCGTGGTGAGACTGGGGGCCATCGGCGTGGAACGCGCGGCGCAGGCAATCCTCAGCGTCATGCCGTTAGACACGTTCCTTGAGCACCCGCTGGAGCGCATGGAGGTCGACGGTGACCCCTCGATCGTCGCGCCCGTGCAGTCGAAGGTCCTCGACGTCGCGAACGCCCACCATCCGCAGCCGCT
>DGBM01000300.1:0-1143 GCA_002384765.1 Demequinaceae bacterium UBA4004 | reverse complement strand
AGCCATGAAGGAGTCACGAATGAACGGCAATCCGACCAGCGAGCCTGGCTCCAGCGCCTCCCCGCTCATCGTCCTTGGCACTGTCAACCGCGATCACGTCGTCTTTGTCGAACGCCACCCCCTTCCCGGCGAGACCCTGCTGGGCCATTCGTATGAGACGGGGACGGGCGGCAAGGGATCCAACCAGGCCGTCGCCGCGGCGCGCGCCGGCGCCTCGGTGACGTTCGTCTCCGCCGTCGGCGACGACTCGGCGGGTCGGGACATGTTGGAGGACCTGAAGGCGAAGGGCGTCGATGTCTCTCAGGTGGCGACCATCGACAACATGGCGAGCGGCATTGCGCTCATTGCGGTCTCGCGAGACGGCGAGAACACGATCATCGTCGACCCCGGTGCGAGCGCGAGGCTTGACCCGTCGACCGTAGGCGACACGCTTCTGCGCCTGGTAACCCCCGGCACCGTCCTTCTCACACAGCTCGAATTGCCGCTCCCCGTGGTGACCCAGGGCTGCCTCGCAGCGCACTCTGCGGGTGCGCGGATCGTCCTCAACCTGTCGCCGCTGCGGGAAGTTCCTGAGGACTTGCTCGCCGCGTGCGACCCCCTGATCGTCAACGCCGGCGAGGCCGAGGCCCTCTCCCACGCCTCATGCGACTCGGTTGAGGCGGCCCTCGCGGTGGCCGACGCTCTCGCGCAACGATGCCGATCAGTCGTCGTCACCTTGGGTGCCCGAGGGTCGGTGGTCGCGGACGCCAATGCCGCGCGGCACTTCCCCGCTCGCGAGGTGAAGGTCGTGGACACGACGGGAGCGGGCGACTCCTTTGCGGGGGCCCTCGCCGCGGCTCTCGTCGCCGGCGCCACGATTGACGACGCTGTGGAACGAGGAACGGACGCCAGCGCCCTCACAGTGCAGCACACCGGGGCGCAGCCTCCCGTTGCCTGAGGAGGGGGTCGGGCACGATCTCCTCGCCAGGCTTGTTAGGGCCCCCAGGACGGCCGCTCACCAACGCCCACACGGCCACCGCCGACGCGGCGGCCACGTTCAGCGAGTCCACCGCCCCCGCCATGGGGATCGTGACCACCTGATCCGCGGCGGCAAGCGCGCCGCGCGATAGCCCGTCGCCTTCCGTGCCCATGACGAGGGCGACC
>DGBM01000303.1 GCA_002384765.1 Demequinaceae bacterium UBA4004 | reverse complement strand
CACGATCGTCGACGACGGCCGTAGGCCGGTGGAGATGTCGCTGGCCGCGAACGTCGGTGAGCACTCTCATTGACGTCGGCGTCCTGCGTCATCTCCGACCGAGCTGCGCTCGGTTGTCGACGATCGTGCGGTGATGACCCGCACCAGCCCAATAGCCACACAGAACCGACCGAGCCATAGATCGGCGGCCCCTAAGCGTCCTTGAAGGCGCGACGGCTGCGCCAGGCCTTGGCCAGGCCAAGGTAAGCGCCTGCGTTGCAGACGGCCAGAGCCAGCAGCAAGACAGCATTCAGCAAGTGGTCGTCCAAGAACGGGTTGGTCGCTGCCGACTCCACCCCGCCACCGGCGCGATGCCCCGCCGGCCAGGACGCGAGGTACATCAGCACGTACATCGCGATGCCGCATACCGAGGCAAACCAGGTGAGCGACTTGCCCAGCCCGAGCAGCAGCACAATGCCGATCCCGGCCAGGCCGACCATGAACACCCAGTCGGTCCAAGTCTGCCCGAGGAAATTGTTGAACATCGACGCGAACGGGTTGTTGGGGTCGTTCACAACACCGGTCAGGTATCCCTCTGTCGGTTTCCCGCCGTTGATCCATGCGTTGGCGCTGGTGGTCGACCAGCCCAGGCCGAACGTCTTGTCCAGGAATGCCCAGAGAAACTGCCAGCCGATCAGGATGCGCACCAGGCCGAGCAGCCAGCCGCCCAGCACAGGAATATGGAAGCCGCGCTTGGAAACTCCCTCGTCGACCACGGCCGGAGCGACCGCGGCATCATCGTCAATTGTCGATCCAGTGATGAAGCGATCTTCGGGGCGCGCGCCCGGTGCCGAATGGCCAGGCCCGGCGGGGTAGCCATCGGAATCTGTGGTGCCGTACGGATCGTGTGCCGTTCCAGATTGATAAGCCGGCGGACCATCGGCCTGACCCGCGGCGCCGTACACCTGGGTCGCGTCATCGCCGCGTACGGCGGCGAAGGTTCGGGTCGAGTCGTCATCGAAATTCGGCGGGGTCGTTGGCGCGTCCGCCGTGCTTTGCGCGTCGAAGACGCCGGTCGGCTGGTCGTTGGAGAAGTCGGTCGGGCCGACTCCGTCGTGGCGGACCGGGTTGGTGCTGCCGCTCGGCGGCGCGGTGGGGTCGAACTTGTCGCCCCGGTTGCTGTCGGGCATGCGGTTCCTCCTGTGGTGGGCCGCCATGGCGCCGCGAGGCGCTCAACGAGCAGGGTGCGTGCGTGTTGCGCACGCACCTCAACTCTAGTGCGAACCCGGCGGACGGACCTGAACCCGACTCGCCGGAGTGCCGCTCGTGTGGACCCGCGGTTGCGCTACCGGGGCGGCTCAATCGCTAGTGATTGCATCAGCAGAGCCAGATTGGTGTAGTGGCCGACCAGCACGCAGAGCTCGACCAGGCCCTGTTCGCCCCAAGCCCCGATTACCTCAGCGCTGAGCGGATCCGGCAGCCGTTTCCCTTCCAGGATGGCGTTCGACGCACGCCACGCGAGTGCGATCTCAGAGTCTTCAGGCTCGCGGCTCTGCTGGATGGCGGTGATGTCTGATCCGTTGATGAGCTCGGCGTTGCGCACGATCGCTTCGTGAGCGAACCACTCAAACCGTCCTTCCCAGCGCACCGCGGTGGTGAGGATCGCTGCTTCGTTCACCCGTCGCGGGAGGGACGCCTCGTTGCGTAGTGCAAGTCCCAGCGCCGACACGGCAGTCCCGATCGCCGGCGTGCGCAGGATGGGATCGAACGGGCCGACCAGAGCGCCGTCCTCGTCAGTCAGTGAAAGCTGGGAGCCGATCCGTTGCCGTCCACCGAGGATCGCGTCGTACAGCGATCGTTGCTGGTCGGTCAGCTCGTTGCTCGGGATGGGGCGCAGTACCGGATCGTGGCTCATCGACCGAGTCTGTCACGAGGGCTAAGGTCCGCGTCCGGATCAAGCGGCGGGACGCATCCGAATGGCAGCCCGGATGCTACTTCGGGGTCTGCTGTGTGTTCGAGACAGACATCCCGCTGATGACATAGAACTCCCCGTCGGTCTGAGTCAGGTTGGCGACCTGGTCTTGCTCAACGAGCTGGGTGGGCTCGTCGTACACGCAGTGCATCGAGACCGTCAGGCTCGCCGGATCAGCTGTGTATCCGCTGCAGCTGACCGAATTGACCTCGGACCAGTAGTCCGCGTAGCCGCTCCAGTTACTCGCCAGCTGGCCGGTCAAGTAGCCGTCAAAAGCCTTGGCGTAGTTCGTCGGCAGCAAGCTGTAATACTCGGACACCGTCTGTTCCATCGCGGCTGCCTCGGCCTGGCCGGGGTCCGAGGTCGGCGACAGGGTCGTGGTTGCTGCGGTGGTCGTTATCGGGGTGCTGCTCGAGGCGGTCGTGGATTGCGTGGAGGTCGACGGCGCGGGTGCATCCGACGCGCTGCCGAACTGATCGCTGCTGGCAGATGCCACGGCGCTGGTCTGTCCCGTTTCGCCGGATCCGCCGGCGGACTTGTCGTCATCGCCGAGCGACAGCCCCAGCCACACTCCACCGGCGGCCAGGAGCGCCACCCCACCCACAGCTATACCGATGGGCCAGCCGCGTCGGTTGTTGCCTGACTCGTCCCGGCGACCGTCGATGTCCCTCGCAGGTTTGGGCGCGCCCTCGTTGTATGGCGGGTATTGGCTGTACAACGAGGTATGGCCGGTTGGCGGGGCATGTCCAGATGGCGGGTTTTGGCCGGGCGCCGGGTTCAGCGCGGGGTCCGGTGCACCTCGGCTCGCGATCGGGACGGGTGTCGGGCCAGAACTCGGTGAGCTCCAGCGCGTCAGGTCTGCAAGCTGGTCCGCTGCGGTCGCCATGCTCCATCGGCGCTCCAGGTCAATATCAAGCATATGCGAGAGGGCGGGCGCCAGAAACCCGGCGTGCGTTGCGGTCGCAGGGTGCTCGACACCGATTCGATAGAGCAGCCCGATTGTGTTCTCGTCCAGCCCATACGGCGGTTGCCCCTCGGTTGCGTGATAGATCGTGGCACCTAGCGCCCACACGTCCGACGGGGGCGCGGGAGTGCGTCCGCGAGCGAGCTCGGGAGCAAAGTACGCCGGTGTGCCCGAGAGGACGCCGGTGCGGGTCAACTGCGGGTCGGTGTTCGACTTGGCAATGCCGAAGTCGGTGATCTTGGCGACGCCCCGCTCGTCCACCAAGATATTGCTCGGCTTGACGTCGCGATGCACTATGCCGGCGCGGTGCGCCGCAGCGAGGGCGTCGGCCACCTGGGCAGCGATCGGAGCGATCTCAGCGGGCGCGAGGGTGCCGCGCTCGGTGATGATCTCGCGCAAGTTCTTTGCCGCGACGTACTCCATGACCAACCAGGGCATGCCCTCGTGGTCGATCACGTCGTAGATCGACACCGCGTTCGGGTGATTCAGGGAGGCCGCGAGTCGGGCTTCGCGCTTTGCGCGGGCGGCGCCGTCTGCGTCCTCCCCGGGGAGTGCGCCGATCTGCTTGATCGCCACATCGCGGTCCAGTACCTCG
>DGBM01000099.1 GCA_002384765.1 Demequinaceae bacterium UBA4004 | reverse complement strand
TCGGGGAAGCGAAGGTCGAAGCTCAGACGGATGTCGCGCAGTATCGCGCCGTCCGCGCCACCGCTGACCTTGTCCGCCACCGCGGTGACCTCGAAGTGCTCGGGCTCGACGCGACGGGACGTCATCGCGTCGGCGTCCGTTGATGAGCAGCCCAGGATGGCGGCAAGCAACAACTCGACGGAGCCAAAGCCCCCGGAATTGTGGCCGAACCGCAACTCGGCGCCCGCAGAGTTGGTGGCGATGTATACACCCTCCGACTCGCGGCGGAGAGTGACAGTGCGCTCGGAGATCTCTTCCATGAGGTGATTCTTTCACGAGTCACGTCGCCTCGACTGCTTCGCGTCCGACCCCGCCAGCACGCATTGGCCCGCGGGCTTGTCAGCCGCTAGACTGTGCGGCGCTGTCTCGGCGCCGGTACGAGCGTCGATCAAGCGCAATGGCGAGCCCGCCGCGCATGCACTCATTTGAGGAAACATGTCTGACGTCACCCCTGCTCCCTTTCCCACCGGCACCATCCTCGGCTACCCGCGCATCGGCGCGAATCGTGAGCTGAAGAAGGCGCTCGAATCCTTCTGGAAGGGCGCCTCCACCGAGGCCGACCTGGAGGCGACTGCCGCCGCATTGCGCGCCGCGACCCGCGACCGCCTGGCCGGTTTGGGTCTGGGCGCCACCACGAGCGCCATTCCCTCGAACTTCTCGTTCTACGACCACATGCTGGACGCGGCCGTCACCTTCGGTGCGATTCCCACGCGCTTCGCAGACCTGCGCGCGCACGACGGATCGGTCGACCTGGCCGCCTACTCCACCATCGCGCGCGGCGAGGGCGACAAGGCCCCGCTCGAGATGACCAAGTGGTTCGACTCGAACTACCACTACCTGGTTCCGGAGATCGGCCCCGAGACGGTGTTCGCGCTGTCCGGCACGCGATGGGTTGACGAGTTTGTCGAAGGCAAGAACGCGGGCTACCTCACCCGCCCCGTGATCACGGGCCCGCTGACGTTCCTGTACCTGGCGAAGGCCTCCGACGAGGCCAAGACCGGCTTCGACCCGATCAGCCGCCTGGACGACCTTCTTCCGGTGTACGCCGAACTACTCGCGGCGTTCAAGGCCGCTGGTGCCGAGTGGGTGCAGATCGACGAGCCCGTCCTGGTGGCCGACACCCACGCCGACCGCTCCGAGGTACTCGCCAACGCCGAGCGCGGGTACTCCTGGTTGGGTGAGCAGCAGGCCCGCCCGCAGATCTTGGTGGCCGCCCCCATGGGATCGCTTGACGACGCCCTCCCCGTGCTTGCCGCCACGCCCGTCGAGGCGATCGGCATCGACCTGGTGCGCGGCAACCTCCCCGTGGGTGTCCACCTCACCGGCAAGGTCATCGCCGCGGGAGTCATCGACGGCCACAACATCTGGCGCGCCAACCTGGATTCCGCCCTGGCGACGCTCAGGGCCGTCGAGGCGCTTGGCGCCACGGTTGCCGTGTCGACCTCCACCTCGCTGTTCCACGTGCCTCACACCCTCAAGGGCGAGGAGCACCTGGGCGAGGAACTGCTCAGCTGGCTGGCTTTCGCCGACGAGAAGGTGAGCGAAGTCGCCACCCTGGCCACCGCTCTGACCGAGGGTGAGGACGCAGCGGCCGACGCCTTGGCCGACGCCCGCGCCGCACTCGCCTCGCGCAAGGCTCACCCGGGGACCAACCGTGCCGACGTGCGCGACGCGCTCGCGGCTGTCAAGCCCCAGGACTACGCCCGTGCGGACTACCAGGTGCGCGCGGCCGCTCAGGCCAACCGCTTCCACCTGCCCGAGCTCGCGACCACCACGATCGGCTCCTTTCCGCAGACCCCCGAGATCCGCAAGGCCCGCGCCGCGTGGGCCAAGGGCGCGATGAGCGACGCCGACTACGAGGCCGCCATGAAGGCCGAGATCGCCAACGTCGTCAGGATGCAGGAAGACCTCGGGTTGGACGTTCTGGTTCATGGCGAGGCCGAGCGCAACGACATGGTNNCAATGGCTGGGTGCAGTCCTATGGCTCACGTTGCACGCGCCCGTCGATCCTGTGGGGCGACGTCGCTCGCCCCGAGCCCATGACGGTGCGTTGGGCGCAGTACGCGCAGTCGCTGTCGGATAAGCCGGTCAAGGGCATGCTCACCGGCCCGGTGACGATCCTCGCGTGGTCGTTCGTGCGCGACGACCAGCCGCTCGGTGTGACCGCCAACCAGGTTGCCCTGGCGCTCCGCCAAGAGATCGCGGACCTCGAGGCGGCCGGCATCGGCATCATCCAGGTGGACGAGCCCGCCCTGCGCGAACTGCTGCCCCTGCGCAACGCCGACAAGACCGCGTACCTCGACTGGTCCGTCAACGCCTTCAAGTTGGCCACCTCCGGCGCCAAGGACGATACGCAGGTGCACACGCACCTGTGCTACTCGGAGTTCGGCGAGATCATCGACGCGATCGATGGGCTCGACGCTGACGTCACCTCGATCGAGGCGGCCCGTTCCCGCATGGAGGTGCTGCCCGCGATTCGGGACCACGGTTACCGCCGCGGCATCGGCCCGGGCGTGTGGGACATTCACAGCCCTCGCGTGCCCTCGACGGAGGAGATCACGGAGCTGCTCACGCTGGCCAAGGGCTCGATCCCCGGCCAGCAACTGTGGGTCAACCCTGACTGCGGCCTCAAGACCCGCGGATATGCGGAGACCACCGCCAGCCTCGAGAATCTCATCGCCGCGACCAAGGCTGTGCGCTAAGGCGAAGGCGGTGCGTTAGGACGCAGGCGGCAAGCCGACTGCGGCAGCGGCGGTCCGCTCGCTGGCTTCTTCGTTGCCAGTGGACGTGTCGGTGCCGAGGACGTGGGTCTGCAGCGCAAGCACGGCCGCGCCCCGACACCACTCGGCGTCGTCGCCGGACGTCGTGAGAAGGGCCACGTCGGTGGCCCGCGGATCACGCCGCTCGCTGAGGCCTTGTCGGACGGCGGGTCCTGCGACGGAGACGAGCCGCACCCCCTCGCCGCCCAGGATGACCAACTGAGGCATCGTCAGGTTGGCGATTGCCGCGATGAGGTGGCCAAGCCCTCTGGCCGCGTTTTCCACGATCGTGCGCGCTGCCAGGTCACCGGCGGCGGCGAGGTCGAGGGCTTGGTCGTAGGACACGTCGCTCTTGAGCGCCTCGGAAACCGCTCCGCTGATGGCCGACTGGGTGAGGATCGTCCGTGCGCAGCCGCGGTGTCCGGCCTCGCAGAGTGGCCCATACGGGTCGACTGGCCAATGGCCGATGAGGCCCAGGCCTGCATCGTCGCTCTGCACGACGAGCCCACCCGCGACGAGCCCGTAGCCGATGCCCGCGCCGAGGGTGACGACCGCGAAGCGCTCCAGGTTCCGACCGCCGCCGAACCACCTCTCGTACTCCGTGAAGGCCACCAGGTCGTTGGCGACAACAACGGGGAGACCCGTCGCCGCCTCAAGACGCGCGCCGAGTTCAACGTTGACCCACTCGAGGAAGGGGGCAGCTAACACGGTGCCGTCGGGCGCGACGAGGCCGCCGATACCGAGGCCGACTGCGGTCACCTCTTGGACGCTTGCCCGCAGTTCGCCGACGAGGTGGCCCAGGGCGGCGATGACGGCGGAGGGTTCCCGCGACTCGAGCGGTGTGCTCGCTTGCGTCACCACCTGCGCGCGCAGATTGGTGACGACGCCCAGAGCGCTGTCTCCTGTGAGCTTGATGCCGATGAAGTGACGGGAGTCCGCGACGACGTCGAGCAGCCGAGAGGGCCTGCCCACATGGCCGCTCGATTGCTCACCGACCTCGACGAGCAAACCCGACTCGATGAGCGGCTGCGCGAGACGCGTGAGCGACCCCGCCGACAGGTCGAGTGTGCGGGCTATCTGGGCGCGGGAGACGGGTCCGTTGATCAGCACCTCAAGCGCAACATCCAAGGCGGTGCCGCGATGTGAAGTCCATGATGGTGTTGCGATCCGCATGCCGACTCTCCCCACATCACGTCTAATTAGTTTCGCGTATCAATATGGTAACGGATGAAACGCTTCTTGAACACCTCCTTGACAGTCCAATACTTTTGGAGTAGAACTATTCATAGCAGGGCAGGCGTGCGTTGGGTGCGTCGAACAACGGGGTTCAAAGAAAGGCCTTCACCATGAAGATTTGGAAATCGGGCGTAGCGGTGACCGCCGCACTCGCCTCACTCACGCTCGCCGCGTGCAGTTCGTCAACACCGGAAGTCACGCAAGTGACCGGAGGCGATGGCGCGGCTGAGTTGGCTGGCACCGTCACCTACTGGCACGCCTACAGTGCCGACTCGCCCGAGGTCGCCACCCTCGAGGGCACCATCATTCCGGCGTTCGAGAAGCTCCACCCGGGGGTGACGGTCAAGGACGTCCCCATTCCCTACGACGAACTTCACCAGAAGTTGATCACCGCCGCCGCCGGAGAGCAGCTGCCGGACCTGGTCCGCGCGGACATCGGCTGGGTTCCGGAACTGGCGAACCTTGGCGTGCTCGACCCGCTCAGCACGTCGATGCCGGACTTCCAGACCTACGCCGACCAGGTGTACCCGGGAACGCTGGCGACCAACCTGTGGAAGGGAACGTACTACGGCCTCCCGCTCGACACGAACACGCGGGTGTTGCTGTACAACGCCTCCTTCTTTGAGCAGGCAGACATCGCGATTCCCACGACCGTCGACGAGCTCATGGCCGCCGGGCCAGCGCTCAAGGAGGCCAGCGCATACGCGTTTGCCGACAACGGCGCGGGTGGCTGGAACATGTTGCCTTGGATCTGGAGCGCAGGCGGTGACATCACCGATACCGACGTGACCGTCGCGACGGGCTACCTGAACAGTGCCGAGTCGGTCCAGGGCATCCAGAACCTGGTTGACATGTACAACGCTGGCTACATGCCCGACATCATCCTTGGTGACTCCGGCGGCCTGCAGACCAGTGATGGTCTGGCAACCGACAAGTACGCCACGATTCTCGATGGCCCGTGGATGTACCCGATCTTCGCGGGGCAGTACCCGGACTTCACGGTCTCCGCGTCTCAGGTGCCCGCGGGCGCCGGCGGTAGCGTGTCGGTCGTCGGCGGCGAGGACATCGTCATGACGAAGTCCTCAAGCAACAAGGACGCGGCAATGGAGTTCATGCGCTACCTCCTGTCCGAGGAGGCGCAGCTCGCCATGGCTGAAGTCGGCCAGATGCCGGTGCTGTCCGACCTCGGTCCGCAGCTCACCTCGATCAACGCGTACTACGCACAGTTCGTGGAGCAGCTCCAGACCGCCAAGCCGCGCCCGCCGACGCCGGCGTGGTCGCAGATCGATTCGATCATGCAGGACGCGATTCGATCGGCCTTCCGTGGCGACAAGACGGTCCAAGAAGCGCTCGACGAGGCGGCCTCGCAGGCGGACGCCCTGCTGGCTGAGTTCAACTAGCGAGGAAGTAAACACCGCCATGTCGACACCCCAGAGCCTTGCGGCACCCCCCCGTACCGCGGGTTCGGGGTCCCGGCGGTCGCGACACCATGTCGCGGCTGCCGGGAGACGGCGCGACACCTTCGCCGCCTACACATTCATCCTCCCAGGTTTTGCGATCTACGCGCTCGTCATGCTCTACCCCGCGATCCAGACCCTCCTTCTCAGTTTCCGGGACTGGAACATCGCGCCGGACCAACCCAGTCCTTGGGTCGGTCTTGACAACTACATTCGAGCGTTCGGCGATCCCGTCTTCGTCGACTCCCTTGTCAACTCGGCGGCGTACACGGCATTCACCGTGCCGCTCCAGATGATCGTCGGACTCTCTTTGGCCGTCCTGCTGGATGCGAAACTGCCCGGCAGGGTGGCGTTCCGAGTGCTCTTCTACCTTCCGGTGGTGACCAGCTGGGTGGTCGTGTCACTGCTGTTCCAGTACATCTTTTCTTCCGGCGATGGCCTGGCGAACCATGTGGTCGTCGACATGCTTGGGCTTGCGCCGGAGAACGTGAGTTGGTTCCAGGAGCGCTGGTCGGGACTCTTCGCGATCGCAGTCCTGGGCGTCTGGAAGGGCATCGGATGGTCGATGCTGATCTTCCTCGCGGCACTCACGGCGGTGCCGGAAGCCCTCAAGGAAGCTGCCCAACTCGACGGCGCCAACGCCCTCCAACGCTTCCGCCACGTCTCCATGCCAGCCATCCGCTC
>DGBM01000267.1:3552-5670 GCA_002384765.1 Demequinaceae bacterium UBA4004 | reverse complement strand
CGACGCTCCGAACCACTTTCTTGGCCGACACGCCGTGTCGGCGCCGCATCCGGGCGTCGACTGGCCGGGGTGTCGCGCGTGTACCGGTTCGTAGCGTCGGCCCGGCGGATGACCGGGGGCCGCGCGGTGACGGCCCGCGCGTCGGCCCNNGCGCCGGCCCGCGCGTCGGCCCGCACTTCCGCTAGCCGCCCAGCGCCGGCCCGCGCGTCGGCCCGCGTGACCGCTTGCGCCGGCCCTCGCGTCGGCCCCGTGCCCCTCGCCCCATCGCCAACGCGGGACCCCGTGCGCGTCGTGCCCAGGCCGGGTCTTGATCGCCTGTCCACAGGGCATCGTGCCTGCTAAGCACGTGTCAGGGGATAGTGGTTGACTGGTTTCATGACGCACCAGACGGCCGTGATTGACACGGCGCAGATCGAGCAGGCAGGGGGCCTGGTCGGTGCTTTGGCACGTCTTGATGTGTCGGGTTTGTCGCAGGAGGAATTCCTGAGCGCGTACGACGCTGTGGCCAAGTTGGGGCGCCTGACGGACACCCTGCGGGCACGGTTCGCAGGCGATCTGGCACGACGCTCCACGCCCGACCTTCCCGGCGGTGGGCTCGCCCGACAGCAAGGCTTCGGCAATGCCGGTGCGATGGTCGCCGCCGTGACGGGTGGCTCTCAGGCAGGGGCGTGGCGGTCCATCGAGGCAGGCAGGGCGTTCATCGTTGAGCCGACACTGCCCCAGAGCGAGTCCTCCCAGCTCGACCGCGCCCACCCGGACCAGTCTCCGCGGCTGACACCACCGACGCCACGCTTCCCGGCAATCACGGCAGCCGCGTTGGCGGGTGACCTGTCCTCCGACGCGGCAGGGATCATCACGTCGGGACTCGAGTCGCTTGCTGATCGTGTCCCCGGTGAGCAGCTGCATGACCTGGAGCAACGTTTGGTGGACAAGGCCATACACCTGAGTGTCAAAGACGTGCGACGTCTGGTGACCCGCGCTGTCGCACGCGCAGACCTTGCGGGCCATCAGGAACGTGAACGCCGTCAACACGAGGAGCGGTATCTGACGTGGAGTGAAGACCACACCGGGATGGTGACCCTCAGTGGGCGTCTGGATGCGGTCACCGCTGCCCCCTTGCGCACCGTGCTCGAACAGATGGTGACCCACCAGTTCCATGCCCGCCGTGACCAAGACCCCTCGGCGCGAGACCAGCGGACGGTCGGTCAGATGCGTGCCGATGCCCTGTTTGACCTCGCGCGCCACGCCCTGGGATGCAAGAACACCGATCAATCAGGGGTGCGCACCACGATGGTCGTGCGGATGACCAAGAAAGTCCTGGAGTCCGGTCGGGGACTTGGAAGTGTGGACGGCACCGACCAGCCCGTGTCCGCGGGTCAACTGCGGCGCCTGGCGGGGGATGCGGGGATTGTGCCCGCGGTGCTCGGTGGCGAGAGCGAGGTGCTGGACCTGGGCCGGACCAAGAGAATGTTCACCCGCGCCCAGCGGCTCGCCCTGGTGGAACGGGATGGGGGGTGTGCGAAGTGTCACGCCCCACCCGAACACTGCGAAGCCCACCACATCCAATGGTGGGAAAACGGCGGCGCGACGGACCTTTCCAACGGGGTCATGCTCTGCACGAGATGTCACCACGACATCCACCGCCAAGGCTGGGGCATCACGATTCGGGACGGCCGAGTCGAGTTCATCCCGCCCCCGAACATCGACCCCCTCCAAAGACCCAGGCTCGGCGGACTCGCGGCACTCGACATCGGTGACCCCAGTGTCATCGGCGACGCCAGTGACACCAGTGACCCTGGCAGCGACTTCGTTGACGCCGACCCGCCCGACGACGCTCCCAGGGAGAACTCCGGCCAGAACCACTCCGCACGCGAGAACCCTGCCCACATGGGCCTGGGCTCGGAGAACTCTGCCCGGGAGCACACCAGCCGGGAGAACTCTGCCCGGGAGCACACCAGCCGGGAGAACTCTGCCCGGGAGGACTCCGCCCGCCGCGCGGCCTGACCCACGACACAGGGGAGAGCTCTGTCTAGGCTGAGCTCGAAGCGCGACGGCGAGTCGCCCAGCAGTGCGGAGGATGCGCAGGAGGATTCTGCCTGCTGTGTCCTGGCACTACCG
>DGBM01000267.1:0-3525 GCA_002384765.1 Demequinaceae bacterium UBA4004 | reverse complement strand
CCGACTCCACCAAGAAGCCGTCGTGCCCCACCGGCGAGTGCACCACCTTCACGCCGCTCGACCCGGACAGCCCCAGGTCCAGCAACTGCGAATTCTTGAGCGGATAGAGCCTGTCGGAGTCCACCGCGATCACCAGCGCCGGCCCGGAATACCGGGCGAGCGCCGTCTCCACGCCCCCGCGCCCGCGCCCCACATCATGCGACTGGATCGCCTGCGCCAACCGCACATACGTGTTGGCGTCAAAGCGCCGCGCGAGCTTGCGCCCGTGGTGCTGCAAGTAGGACTGCACCGCGAACAGCCCGCCCTTGCCAATGGGGTCCCCGTCGCCCTGGAACGCGCGCCCAAAGCGGTCGGCCAACTCGCCCTCGGACCGGTACGTGGTGTGCGCGATCATCCGCGCGATGCCGAGTCCCACATGGGGTCCGTCGCCGTCGGCCGCGTCGTAGTAGTCGCCACCCCGGAACTTCGGGTCGGCCGCGATGGCGGCGACCTGCGACGTGGACCATGCGATCTGGTCCGCCGTCGCCGCCGCGGTCGAGCCCACCGGCGCGATCGCCCCCACGCGCTCGGGCACCGTCACCGCCCACTCAAGCGCGCGCATGCCCCCCATCGACGGACCCGTGATGAGCCGCCACCGATCCACTCCCAGGTGGTCAGCCAACGCGATCTCCGCCGCCACCATGTCGCGCATCGTCACGTACGGAAAGCGCGAACCCCACGGCCTGCCATCCGCCGGATGCGCCGATGCCGGCCCCGTCGAGCCCTGACAGCCGCCGATGACGTTCGCCGAGACCACGAAGTGCCGCTCGGGATCGATCGGCCGGCCCGGGCCCACCATCGCGTTCCACCAGCCGCCCGTGTGGTGCCCCGGTTCGGACGGGCCCCACACGTGACTGTCTCCCGTCAGGGCGTGCGCCACGTAGATCGCGTTGTCGCGGGCGGCGTTCAGTTGCCCCCACGTCTCGTACGCGAGCGTCGCCCCAGGTAGCACCCCCATGGGGTCGGCCTCAAGCGCAAGGTCGCCCAGCGAAAGGAACTGTCGGCGGCCGGGATCGTCGCCCTCGCGCCACGCCGCAGACGCGGGCAGGGGCGCGTCGGCCGCCGGGCCCTGGTCCGCAGCCCACGCGTCTGTTTCGATGCCGTCGTCATCCATGACGAGACCACCCTAGGGCAGGCGGCGACACGGCCGTGCGATCTGGGACACGGCCGTGCGATCTGGGACACGGGCTTGAGTCCGGCGACTTCGCCGCCGATAACAGATACGCGCGTGGAACTTGCCACATCGCCCTTCCGCGCCTCGCGCGCGCGGCCTACGATCGNNGGCCAGTTCGCCGCGCTCCGCCGACGCCGACACCTACCCCGGCCTCGCCGACATCGCCGCCGCGCAGGCTTCCGTCGCCGATGCCGCCGCGACCGTCGCCCAACTGGACGCCGTCGTGGTGCAGTTGGAGAACGCCCGCGCCGATGCCGAAAACGCCGCACTTCTTGCCGCAGACCTCTACTCGCAAGCCAAGGACGACGCGGAGCGCGCCCAACGTCAGTCCGTCGCCGCCTCCGCGCGGGCGGACGATGCCGCCGCCGCGTTGGACAGCGCGCGCAGCGATCTCAGTGCGATCGCCATGGAGGCGTACCGGTCGGGCGGTTCCATGACGTCCATCGAGGCGATTCTGGGCGCCGAGGGATTTGATGACGTCATCGCCCGCTCCGAGGACTACGGCCGTGCCGCGGCCGAGGTCGATTCCGTCGTCCAGAAGGTACGGGCCGTCGAGGTGGTCGCGGACACGATGAGCGACCTCGCCGCCGACGCGGCTCAACAAGCCGCCGATGCCGCCGATGCCGCCGCCGTCGCTCTGACCAAGGCCCAGGATTCGCAGCGCGTGGCCGAACAGGCCGTGGCCGACGCCGCGTCAACGCATGAGGACGCGCTTGCCCGGTTGGCGCAGCTTCAGAACACCACCGTTCAGCTCGAACGGCAACGCCAGGCCGGTTTGGCCGCGCAGCGCGCTCAGCGTGATCGCGAGGCCCTGGCGGCGGCCGTGGCGGCAGCTGAGCAGGACGGCGCAGGGCAGANNCCGCCCCCGGCGGAGACATCGGGCGGGTGGTCAACGTCGGCCGCGCAGGGCCAAGGCGCCGCCAACTTCGCCCTGACGCTGATGGGCGCCGACTACCTCCTGGGTGGCAACGGCCCCGCGTACGACTGCTCCGGCATCACCTACGCCGCCTGGCGTTCGCAGGGCGTGACGTTGCCGCGAAGTTCAGGCACGCAGTACTGGGCGGTGACGCACGTTCCGCTGTCGCAGATGCGCCCGGGCGACCTGGTGTTCTACGGCACCAACCGCAGCACGAGCGCGATCTACCACGTGGCCATCTACGTGGGGAACGGAATGGTGGCCGAGGCCACCAAGCCCGGGGATCTCTCCCAAGTCAGGCCGTACGACGCCCCCTGGCGCATCAACAACTTGATCCCCTACGTGGGACGCCCCTAGCGGCGAGTAGCGGCGAGCGCGCCGCCCGCCGTGCCTGAATATCCGGTGCACCTCACTGCCCCGGATCCCCAGACCTCGTGCGGCCTAGTGTGACTGGGGATTCAGCGGGTTCGGGTGCTCGAACAGCGTGCCCTTGGCGCGCTCGATCGACGCGGTGATCTCCGCCTCCGCCTTTTCGCGGCCATCCCAGTGGGCGCCCTCGACGGACTTGCCGGGCTCGAGGTCCTTGTAGACCTCGAAGAAGTGCTGCACCTCCAGACGGTGGAAGTCGCTGACGTCGGTCAGCTCCTGGCGCCACGTCTGACGGTGGTCGCCAACGGGCACGCACAGCACCTTGTCGTCGGCTCCGGCCTCGTCGCGCATGCGGAACATCCCCAGCGCACGGCACCGGATCTGGCACCCCGGGAACGTCGGCTCGTCGAGCAACACGAGGGCGTCCAGAGGGTCCCCGTCCTGCCCTAACGTGCCGTCGATGAAGCCGTAGTCATCGGGGTACCGGGTGGACGTGAACAGCATCCTGTCGAGCACGATCCGGCCCGTGTGGTGGTCCACTTCATACTTGTTCCGCGAGCCCTTGGGGATCTCGACGGTGACGTTGAATTCCATGCCACTTCCCGCGCGTAGAGTCTGATTGCTGGGCCCATAGTCTCATGCCGACGGGAGGTGGCGCATGCGCGCGCGCACGGCAGTACCGATGCTGGCGACGGTCATCCTCCTGACCGGAGCCGGGGGATACGCCTACGCCGACGCGGCGGACCTGGTTCCCGGGTGGATCACCACCTCCCCTGAGCCGGTGCCCCCCGCCCCCTTCCTCACCGCGGCGGCCGTGGCCCCCGGCGACGCTCCCGGCACCGACGTGTGGCCCCTCTTTGACGCATCGGCGCCCGTGCCCGATGCCGCAGTGCTGCAGGGCCTCGCCCAGGGGCTGCGCGACGATCCGCGCACCGGCACCTCCACCAACGTCTCCGTCATCGATCTGATCACCGGCGACGTCCTGGTCGATCTCGACGCCGCCGACGGCCAGGTGCCGGCCTCCAAC
>DGBM01000053.1 GCA_002384765.1 Demequinaceae bacterium UBA4004 | reverse complement strand
ACGCACGACCAGGTCGAGGCACTCACCATGGGCGACCGCATCGCAGTCTTGAAGGACGGAGTGCTCCAGCAGGTGGGCACCCCGCGCGACATGTACGACACCCCTGCCAACATGTTCGTCGCCGGCTTCATCGGCTCCCCCGCCATGAACATCGGCACCTATAGGGTGCTCGACGGCGCCGCACAGGTGGGCCGCGGCAAGGTTCCGCTCAGCCGTGAGGTGCTGGCGGGGCTCAAGTCCGAAGACATTGACAGTGTGGTGCTTGGCTTCCGGCCCGAGTCTCTGGACCGCGCCGCCCCCAATGCTGAGGGTGCAATCCCCGTCCAGGTTGACGTGGTGGAGGAGCTCGGTTCAGACGCCTTCGTCTACGGTTCGGTGCCGACCGACTTCGACGGCAGTCAGGACATGCACTTCGAGGCTGGCGATTCGCAGCTCGTGGTGCGCATCGACCCCCGCGACGTGCCCAAGAAGGGTGACACCATCTGGGTCAGCATTCGTGCAGGCGAGCAGCACACCTTCTCCGCTGCGACCGGCGCGCGCATGAGCACCGAGGGTGTGACCACCGACGCTTCACCCAAGAAGTAGTTCTTCACCGCGACGAGGGGCGATCCGGGGCTTCCGGGTCGCCCCTCGTCGCGTCTGGACGCAACACAAGAGTGCCGAGACCCCCTATACCCTGGACACATGCCACTGCGCATCACAGGAGCCGCCGACGCCGCGCTCATCGACCTTCCGTGGTCGGTGCCGCTGAGCGCGTGGCCTGAGGACCGCATCGCCGCACTTCCGCGCGGCCTGTCCCGCCACGTCGTCCGCTTTGTCCGGCATGGCGAAGCGGTGCTCGCCATCAAGGAGACCAACCCGCGGATCGCACACAAGGAGTTCGCGATGCTGCGTGAACTTGAGCGTCTGGGTGCCCCGTGCGTCAAGGCCGTCGCCGTGGTGACGGGACGCGTCGACCATGCAGACGAAGAGCTGTCCGCGGCGCTCGTCACCGAGCACCTCGCATTCTCCTTGCCGTATCGCGCGCTGTTCAGCCAAGGGCTGCGCAAGGGAAACCTCAAGCGCCTCATCGATGCCCTCTCGGTGCTGCTGGTACGCCTGCACCTCACGGGCTTCTACTGGGGTGACGTGTCGCTGTCGAACGCGTTGTTCCGTCGCGACGCGGCCGAGTTCTCCGCATACCTGGTCGACGCCGAGACGGGCGACATGCACGCTGTTCTCTCGGACGGACAGCGCGGCTACGACCTCGAGATCGCCGTCACCAACATCGCTGGCGAATTGCTCGACCTGCAAGCCAACGAGGATCTCGACGAAAGCGTCGATCCCTTTGAGATCGCGGAGCGCATCTCGCAGCGCTACGAGCAGCTGTGGCTGGCCCTCACCGAGACCGAGACGCTCACGTCCAACATCCCGTACTACGTGTCGGAGCGCGTCAAGGCCCTCAACTCGATGGGCTTCGATGTGGGCGAGATCGACATGCAGCAGACAGAGGATGGAACCGCACTGACCATCCGACCCAAGGTCGTGGACGCGGGCCACCACTCGCGCCGCCTGCTGCGCCTGACCGGCCTCGACGTCCAAGAGAACCAGGCCCGCCGCCTGCTCAACGATCTCGACGAGTTCCGCACCCTGCACATCGACACGGGGGACGACGAGACCTTCGGAGCCCATCAGTGGCTCACCCGAATCTTCGAGCCCACCATCCGCGCCGTGCCCAAGCGCCTGCGCGGCAAGCTTGAGCCCGCCCAGCTCTTCCATGAGGTACTTGAACATCGCTGGTACCTGGCGCAGTCGGCCGGGCATGACGTGCCGATGCCGGTGGTCACCGCGTCCTACGTCAAGCACATCCTGCCCACCAAGAAGGATGAGAAGGCCGTGCTGGGCAGTTCCCTCGCGGAGATGACCGCGGAGCTTCCGGCCCTCACCGCCGAGCTGGGCACCACGTACGAAACGCGCGACGCCTACGAGAATGACAACACCCACGGCTGGGGCACCGTGCCGGAGCCCGAGCCGGACGACTCGACGCCCGCGGTGGTGCGCCGCAAGTCCACTCGAGTCCCCGTCACCGCGCAGCCCAAGGCGCGTCGCGCACCCGAGGAGGACGAGTAGCCAGTGCCCAACCGTACTCACGGCGACACCGCACGCCGCGCAATTTTCCTCGACTTCGATGGCACCTATGCTCACCATGGCGTGGTCCCCCCCGCACACGCGGCGGCCGTCGCTGCCGCCCGCTCCCGCGGCCACGCGGTGTTCCTGTGCACCGGACGCCCCCTGTCGTTGCTGCCCGAGGACGTGCGGGCATCGGGCTTCGACGGCTTTGTGGCGACCGCGGGCGCTCACGTCGAATACCGCGGCGAGACCTTGCTCGATGTGCGATTCTCCGACGAGTTGGCCGCGCGGGTCATGGGGCTTCTTGACGAGAACGACTCCCTGTACTTCCTGGAAACCCCCGCCGCGACGTACGCACGCCGAGCCGTGGCGGCCGCGATGATGAGGCACGCCGAGCGAACGGCGGATGCCGCGGCCGCCCAGGGCCTGCGCAGCCTTGTCGACGCGTTCACCATCCAGGAGGATCTGACGATGATCCGGCCATCGAAGATCATGTCCTTCGCCGGTCCGGTGCCGCTGCAGAAGATCGCGGCTTTGATCGGCCCCGACGTGGCCACGGTCTCCTCGTCCTTGCGTGATCTTGGCGAAGGAGCGGGAGAGATCTTCCTCGCGGCCGTCAACAAGGCCACCGGAATGGCTGCGGCGATCGCACGCCTCGGGATGACTCGGGATGACGTGGTGGCGTGCGGCGACGGACCCAATGACGTCGAGATGCTCGAGTTCGCGGGCACCTCGGTCGTGATCGAGGGTTCCGCTCCGGAACTCATGGCCCTCGCCGACCTGGTGGCGGCGGGCCCCGAAGAAGCGGGCCTCGTCGAGGCGTTTGTCACGCTCGGGCTGATCGACAGCCCGTAGGCGCTCCCCCCGGACCGCCGCGACCTAGCGCGGAACCGCCTTGGACGCCTCGTACAGCGCGATCGAGGCCGCGACGGAGGCGTTGAGGCTCTCCGTGGCCGATGAGATCGGAATGGACGCCACCTGGTCGCACGTCTCGCGCACCAGCCGCGACAGGCCCGCGCCCTCAGCGCCCACCACGATCACGAGCGGGCCGTCGAGCAGATTGGACTCCGCAAGCTCCACGTCGCCATCCGCGTCGAGGCCGACTACGAACAGCCCCGCCTTCTTGTAGTCCTCGAGGGCGCGCACCAGATTCGTGGCACGGGCCACCGGAAGCCGCGCCGCGGCGCCCGCAGAGACCTTCCATGCCGCCACCGTGACCCCCGCCGCACGGCGCTCGGGGATGACCGCCCCGTGAGCTCCGAAGGCTGCGGCGGACCGCAGGATCGCGCCCAGGTTGCGAGGATCCTGAATGCCGTCGAGCGCGATCAGCCTGATGGGGCTCGGCGCTTCCAGCAGGTCGCCCGGCTGCAGATACTCGTACGGGGCCACTTCCAGCGCGACGCCTTGGTGAGGACTGCCGTCGGCCAGCCGATCGAGGATTGGCTTCGAGACCTCCCGCACCTCGATCTCGCGTTCCACCGCCTTGGAGACGATCTCGGTGATGCGGTCGTCCGCGTCAACCCGCTCGAAGACCAGCAACACGTTCGCGGGCAGCCCGGCGCGCAGAGCCTCGAGCACCGAATTCCGGCCGATGATGACGTCGTCCGCCTGGGAAGTGCGGTCGCGGGGACCGCCGGTGCGAGGCGCAGAACGCTTCTCTGCGCCGCGCTCGGATGCCTGCTTCGCCTTGTAGGCGCGGTGGTAGGGGCGGTCCTCCGCCTTGGGGGTGGGGCCCTTGCCCTGCAGCGCCTTGCGGCCCTTGCCGCCGGTGCCGATGCTCGGCCCCTTCTTGATCCTGCGCGTGGCGCCTGGACGCTTTTGATTCCCTGCCATCAGTTCTCCTCCGCGAGCGACCAGCGCACGCCGTCTGCCGAGTCTTCGAGCACGATGCCCGCGGTCGCGAGCCGGTCCCGGATGGCGTCGGCTGTCGCCCAATCCTTGGTGGCGCGTGCGGTAGCCCGCGCGGCGATGTCGGCACGCACCAGGCTGTCTAAGGCGGCCATGGCGGCCGACGTCGCGCCGGCGGATGCGGACCACATGGCCGACGCGGGGTCCAGACCAAGGGTGTCCAACATGGCGCGCACGTGCAGCAGCGCGGTCCGCAGGGCGTCGGCGTCTCCCGCCGTCGCGGCCGCGTTGCCCGCGTGCACCGCTTCGTGGACGACAGCCAGCGCACGCGGCACCGCAAGGTCGTCGTTCATGGCGTCGACAAAGGCCGCCGGCAAGGTGGCGGTGCGCACGTGCTCGTCGGTCGGCGCCCCCACCCGCTCCGACGCGCGCTGCACGAACCCTGCGAGCCGCGCCCACGTCGCCGCCGCGTCGTCCATCGTGGCGTCCGAATACTCGAGCATCGAGCGGTAATGCACTTGCGCCAAGGCGAGCCGGAGCGCGGGCGCGGGGTAACGCGACAGCACCTCGTCCACACCCAGACCGTTGCCCAGGGACTTTGACATCTTGGAACCGGACTGCGTCACCCAGGCCGCATGCATCCACAGTTGTGCGAAGCCGTACCCGGCCGCACGCGACTGCGCCTGCTCGTTTTCGTGGTGGGGGAAACGCAAGTCGAGCCCGCCGCCGTGAATGTCGAACGTGTCGCCGAGGAACCGTCGCGCCATGGCCGAGCATTCGATGTGCCAGCCCGGCCGTCCCGGACCCCACGGGGAGTCCCAGGACGCCGTCTCGGGCTCGGCGGGCTTGCGCGCCTTCCACAGCGCGAAGTCGCGCGGGTCGCGCTTGTCCTCCGGCGGCGCGTCGGGCGCGGGCGTGAGATCGTCGAGGCCCTGATTCGTGAGCGATCCGTAAGCGGAGTACGAGTGCACGTCAAAGTAGACCGAGCCGTCCTTCTCGTAGGCGTGGCCGCTGTCCACCAGGGTCGCGATGAGCGCCACAATCTCGGGGATGTGCCCGGTGGCTCGGGGCTCAGCCGCCGGCGGCTTCACACCAACGGCCGCATACGCCGCCTGGAACTCGCGCTCGAAACGCAGGGCCCAGGCCCACCAGTCCACACCCGCCTCGGCCGCCTTGGTCAGCGTCTTGTCGTCAATGTCCGTGACGTTGCGCACCAGGGTGACGGTCACGCCCGAACGCTCGAGCCAACGCTGCAGCACATCCATCGCGACGGCGCTACGCAAGTGGCCCACGTGCGGGCTCGACTGCACCGTGGGGCCGCACAGGTAGATGCCCACGTGGCCGGGCACAACCGGAACCAGGTCGCGCTCCTCGCGGGTGGCGGTGTCAAACAGGCGCAGAGTCACGTGTGCAAGGCTACCGGTCCCGTCCAGTCGTGCTTCCGCCCGGCGCGGCGGCGTCGTCCGCGGTTCGGAGCGTCGGCGACGAGCGCGCGCACGGCGGACGGCACTGCCACGCGGCGATATCAGGGGTGGGACAGCAGCGCCGTCGCGATCGCCGACAGCCCCTCGCCGCGACCGGTCAGGCCGAGGCCGTCGGCGGTGGTGGCGGACACGCTCACGGGGGCGCCGATGGCGTCGGAAAGCGTCGCCTCCGCCTCGGCCCTACGCGGGCCCAGCTTCGGGCGGTTGCCAATCACCTGAACGGCGGCATTTTCGATGTCGAAGCCTGCGGCCCGGACTCGCGCGGCGGCCTCCGCCAGCAGCGCGACGCCCGCAACTCCCGCCCATTCGGGCCGATCGGTCCCAAAGTTCGAGCCAAGGTCGCCGAGCCGTGCGGCCGAGAACAGCGCGTCGCACAACGCGTGGGCGGCGACGTCACCATCGGAGTGTCCGGACAGCGCGACCTCGTCGGGCCACAGCAGCCCGGCAAGGCTCAGTCCGGTGTGGGTTCCGAACGCGTGGGTGTCAGTCCCAATGCCGGTGCGCATCATCCCTGCATCCTTCGTTCGGCCGCCTCAAGGTCCTCGACGTAGGTGATCTTCGCACCGAGGGGGTCTCCCTCGACCGTGCCCAGGCGATAGCCACTGCGCAACGCCAGCACACCGTCGTCCGTCCCCTCGAAGCCGTCGGCCTGAGCGCGCGCGTGCGCCTCCCGCAAGGCGCCCATCAGGAACGCCTGCGGCGTCTGCACGGACCCCAAGCTGGGGCGCGACAGGTACCTCACCTCGCCGCCGACGCCGGCAACGATCGTGTCGACCACGGGAAGGACGGGGATGACGGCGTCATATGTCTCGAGTCCGGCCAACAGGCGCCCGAACACGGCGACCGGCATGAAGGGCCGCGCGGCATCGTGCACCAACACCACATCGTGGGCGTCCAGATCGGCGAGAGGCTCCAGTCCGCGCGCCACCGAGACCTGACGTGTGGCACCACCGGCCACCACCTCAACGCGAGCAGATACCCCGGCGACGGCATCGACGAAGTCGTCAAGGGCGCCGGCGGGAGCGGTCACCACAATGCGCTCGCATACGGAAGCAAGAGCCGATGCGGCCCACCGCACCAGCGGCACTCCGCCCACCGTGACCAGGCCCTTGGGAATGTCGCGGCCCAGTCGGGAGCCGCCACCTGCGGCCGTCAGGACGGCCGCCGTGGTCACGACGCGAGAACCGCGTCGAGTCGAGTCTCGGCGGTGGGCTCGTCGCACTTCTCGGCGAGGGCGAGCTCGCTCACCAGAATCTGGCGAGCCTTGGACAGCATGCGCTTCTCGCCGGCACTGAGGCCCTTGTCGGTGTCACGGCGCGACAGGTCGCGGACCACCTCGGCCACGCGGATGACGTCGCCCGAGGCGAGCTTCTCCACATTTGCCTTGTAGCGACGCGACCAGTTG
>DGBM01000295.1 GCA_002384765.1 Demequinaceae bacterium UBA4004 | reverse complement strand
CCTCGTGTACCTCGTGTACCTCTGGGCGGCTGCGGCCCTGGGGGATGCCCGCACCCGGGTACTACGCGGCCTTCATGGCGCACGCCGTTCGGTGCGACCCCGGCGGGCCAGGTGCCGCGACTGTGCCACCACCCACGTCCTGCTCCCCGCCGATGTGCCACTGCGGTGTGCCGACACCATCGAGGTCGTCGCAGCGGCCTTGCTGGCCACCAGGCAGGCGACGGGCACCGGTTGATCGCCACTGACCTCAACGTGCCCCACGACACCGTACGGTCCTGGCTGCGTCGCATCACAGCTCGAGCCGAGTGGCTACGCCATCGAGCGACCGCGTGGGCACATGAGTGCGACCCCGAACTGTCACCGATCACCCCGACCGGATTGTCCAGCGGACCTGTCCGAGCTCCTTGCTGGCGACCGGGCAGGATGACGCCATGACACAGCGGTAGTTGGTGAGTTCCGGCGTAATGTGGGAGCCCGTGGTCGGGTACTCCCGGGCGGTGTGCGTGGGACAGTCGGTGTCGGTGGCAGGCACCACGGCGGCCGCGGACGGCGGCGGCGCTGTCGGCGGTGACGACGTCGGCGCGCAGGCGCGCGAGGCCCTGCGTCGCGTTGTGGCCGCTTTGGAACAGGTCGGGTCCAGGCCGATGGCCGACGCACCAGAGTTGAATCGGACCACCGCGACCTTGTCGACGGTCCCCGCGGCCGCGACCTCCTCGTGAAACTTGATCGCCGCGGCGATCTCGCAGTCGAGGATGGTGTCGGCGGATCGGTCGCCGTTCATGTCACCACCGCAGCCGCTGCGAGTGCCGGTGCGATCCTCGTGAAGCCCCCTTGATTCCGGGTCGGTCTACCAAAGGTCACGAGTCTTGCCTGCTCGATGCACGGGCGGTCACGGCCGCATCATCGTGCCGCCACGCGGACGCGTCCGAGTCGCATCCTCGAGGGGCTCAGTTGGCCGTTGTCTGTTCGGTCTGGTCGGTCTGGTCGGTCTCTTCGACCTGCTCGACGAGTTCGCCTTCGAGCGAGATGATGATCTCGTCGCTGACGACGAACCGTCCGTCCAGGACCGGGTTGAAGGTCAAGCCGAAGTCCTTGCGGTTGATCCTCGCGCTTCCGCTGTAGCCGATCCGGTGGCCCATCATCGGGTCGTTGAACTCACCGAGCTTGGTCATTTGCAACGCCACCGATCGGGTGTTGCCCTTGATCGTCAGATCGCCGGCCACCGTGTACCGGTCCTCCCCGGCTAGCTCGACCGACGTGCTCTTGAACGTGATGACGGGAAAGGTGTCGGTTTCCAAGAAGTTCGGCGAGCGCAGGTCGTTGTCGCGGATCTCGTTGTGGGTCTTGATGCTGGCCGCCTGGATCGTGACCTCGACCCGCATCGTGTCGAGATGGTCCGGGTCGATGTCGGCCGTTGACGTGACGTCTGAAAAGTGTCCACGCACCGTCATCATGCCCAGGTGCTTGGCCGCGAACTCCACCTGCGTGTGGTACGGGTCGAGCTGCCAGTTACCCATGTACTGCCCCTCCCAAAATCTCAACTGTTCAATTGGATAGCGGACTCTGGTCCGGTTCTTGAGGCTACGCCCGTATGGTTGAACAGACAACGAGCTTCGCCTTAGGGAGTCCCGATGAGACTGCGCAACCTGCCCACTCGCCTGGCCACCGGCGCATACATCTTCCATTCCGGCTGGGAGAAGTGGCACGGGAACGAGGAGCAGGCCACGGGCGTACACGGAATGGCGTCGGGGGCGTTCCCCGTGTTCAAGCCGATGAGGGCAACCGACTTCCTCAAGATGCTCTCGGTCGGCGAGATGGCGCTCGGCGCGGCACTCCTTGCGCCGGTCGTTCCGCCCGCGATCGCGGGTGTTGCGCTGACCGGCTTCTCGGGCGCGCTCGTGACCATGTACCTGCGCACCGACGGCATGCGCAAGCCCGGCAGCCTCTGGCCGACCCCGCAGGGCACTGGGATCTCCAAGGACGTCTGGATGCTTGGCATCGGGCTGGGACTCGTGGTCGACGGACTACGAAGCCGTGCCGACGCGTGAGACCCACGGAACCCTCAGCTCAATGTGAGGGTTCGACCTCGCCGCTCCGGCTGGCGGTTGAAGGAGCGGGTCTCGGCCGCCGTGCCGACCATCCCGACAGCCGAATGCCCTCCGGCGAGAATCCGGGCGGAGTAGCCATCGAGTCAGGTCGTCCCAAGAGGGATCGGCATTCTCAGCGGGAGATCCGCATGGCCGCGGGCGCACGCTCCGCGATAGATCCGTGCGGATCTCGCATGCTAACCACCACCAGCCCAGATCTCGGTCTTTGATGCGTGTGAGGTGGCCCGCCGGGGGCGTGACGCGGTGAGGGTCGCCCCTCGACTGTCCCGCAAGCCGATGGCGAGACGCCGGGTCTGCTGCGCGCGAGCCAATCCCCGGGGCGACGGGCATGGCCGTGTTCTGGGATCGGTAGCATGAGCGAACCCCGACGACGAAAAGTATGGAGACTGATGTGTCCTGGGTCGAAGCAGAACGCCAGGCGCTCGCGGCCTCCTTCCGGGCCGCCGACCCGGACGCCGCCACTCTCTGCGCCGGGTGGACGACTCGTCATCTGTGCGCGCACCTGGTGCAGCGCGACCATGCCGCCCTGGGCAACGTGTGGGACCAGTTGACGACCAGATCGCCCGGGGATGAACGGTATATGGGACGGCTGGTCGATGCTGCTCGGACCCCGGAGGGGTACGCCGCGCTCGTGGACAGGTTCGCAGCCGGCCCCGGTCGACACTCGCTCATGAGGCGGTTCGACGCAGGCTTGAACCTTGTCGAGTACGCCATACACCACGAGGACCTGCGCCGCGGCTCCGGCCCCGTTCCCCCGCGGGAGCTTCCGGCTGGCGAGAGCGAGGAGCTTTGGCGTCGCGCGCGACTGATCCTCAGGACGGGATACCGGAAGTCGCCCGTCGGTGTCGTACTCGCGCCCGATGTCGGCGCAGCCCGTCGGGTGAAGAACGGACCTCGCACAGTCACCTTGACGGGTTCCCCGCTCGAACTGGTGCTGCACGCCGCCGGCAGGCGTGCCGCCGCCGACGCCAAGGTGGAAGGGGCTGCGCAGGACATGAAGTCGTTCACCGACTGGGCGGCACAGGGCTGACGGCGCGACACGTCGCTGGAGAGCTCAGGCGTCTTCTGCCTGCTCCACCAGTTCGCCTTCCAGCATGATGCTGATCTCGTCGCTGACGACCAAACGGCCGTCCAGCACCGGGTTGAACGTCAAGCCGAAGTCCTTGCGCTTGATCTTGGCGCTTCCGCTGTAGCCGACGCGGTGACCCATCATCGGATCGTTGAACTCACCGAGTCTGGTCATGTTCAACGTCACGGCTCTGGTGTTGCCCTTGATCGTGAGGTCGCCGGTCACGTCGGGAGCGCAGGTCCTTGTCGCGAACGTCGTTGTGCGTCTTGACACTCGCCGCCTGGATGGTCACCTCGACCTGCATCGACTCCAGGTGCTCCGGGTCGATGTCGGCGGTCGAGGCAACCTCGGAGAAGTGCCCGCGCACCGTCATCATGCCCAGGTGCCTTGCCGCCGGAGCCGCTGACTGNNGCGTCCACACCCCGCACCGACGCTCCGGCGGCGAGGACCTCGTCGATCTCGGGGAGGACGGCTGCCGGGTCGTCGCGTCGCGTAGGAAGTTCTCGAGCCCTGCGAGCCGCTCCGCCACCCAAGCGCCTTGGTAGAGCTGGTCGCCGGCCTCGAAGAACGGCCCCATCGCAGATGGCACCAACTCGACCCGTGCCTGTCCCAAGGGGCCAGGAGCCGTTCCCACACCTCGCGCCCGGTCGCCCCAGCCGGTGAGCGCGTCGGGCACCGCCCCCAGGCGGAGGCCGGCCGTCGCGACGCTCCGCGGGGCGGAGGACGGGACCGGTAGCCGACGCGACCAGGGGTCCGCGAGGCCCTGGCCGACCAGAACCGTCAGACAGCGGCTGCCGTACGACATGGAGATGGCTGGGCTGCTGAACTTCAGTTTGGTTCTGCTGCAGGGATAGGTGACACCTGTGTCATCAGGACCCCGCTATTCCAGCGTTTCGGAGGTGTCGCTCGAAGAACCTGAAGATGCGGTCCCAGGCGTCCTCCGCCGACGGGTGGTGGTAGTTGAAGCCACCGACCCGTTCAACCACGGCGAGAGGACCGCTGTTGTGCCGGTTCATGAAGGAGTGACCCGCGTCGGGATACTCCTTCACGTCGCGCTCAACCCCGAGACCTGCGAGGGTGCGGTCCAGTCTCTCGGCCGCCCCGGGCAGTGTGCGGTCCCGAGCCCCGTAGCTGGCAACCACGGGGCAGGCGCCCAGGAGGGCGCTGTCGGCGTCCTCGGGGAGTTGTCCGTAGTTGGGAGCGGCAGCGTCGAAGCCGCGGGTGGCGGCGAGGAGAGCGAAGCCCCCGCCCATGCAGAAGCCGAGCACGCCGACCCGCCCGGTGCAGTCGGGGCGTTCGTCCAGCCACGCCCGAGTGGCCGTCAGATCGTCGAATGCAGGGCCCTCCCCGCGCGTGAGCGCCCGAAACGTCGATCTCAGGCAACGCATCGGACCACCGGCGGTGAACAGGTCGGGCGCCACGGCCAGGTAACCTCCAGCTGCGAGCCGGTCCGCCTGCTGCCTGGTGTCGTCGGTCAGCCCGAAGGCCTCGTGCACTACCACGACACCCGGCCACGGCCCCTCCCCAATCGGAGGCTCGGCCAGGTAAGCACGCAGAGAGGGCGCACTGGCGCCGGCCGGGATGGTCGTCTCGGGCAAGGTGGTCCCCCATCGATCGCGATGCGGGCAGAGACGTCGTACGAGTTTTGCGAACTCGGACGATCCTCCCGATCCCTTGTACGATACCGGAGGACCGAGTCAATAGGCCCCTTCGGCCATGCTCAGCTGCGAGTCGCAAGTCTAAGGGCTCATGCCACCCACCACGTCAGGAGTCGTGCCGCCTGTCCGTCCTCTGGTTCGGCCCGGGCTCGGCAGCGAACGCGGCTCCGCATCGCGCGCGGGTGTGGGCGACGGGGGAGGTTGCCCGGCGTTGCAGTACGGTCCCGGCACACGCAACTGAGAGGTATGTATGAAGATCACCCAGCAGTTCCACGTCGATCAGGCGATGACCTTGGTGTGGGACGCCTTCCAGGACATCCCCTCGGTGGTGCAGTGCCTCCCGGGTGCGTCGCTCACCGGCCAGGAGGGGCGGGACACCTACACCGGTGTGGTGTCGGTCAAGCTCGGCCCGATGACGCCCACTTTCGAGGGGCGGGCGACAGTCAGCGTCGATCCGGCATCGCACACCGGCACGATCAGTGGGGTCGGGTCGGATCGCCGTGGCGGCAGCCGCGGCCAGGTGGTGGTGGTCTACCGGCTCTCCGAGGATGGTGACGCCGGTGGCACCACGGTCGCGATAGAAGCCGACGTCACCCTCTCCGGG
>DGBM01000245.1 GCA_002384765.1 Demequinaceae bacterium UBA4004 | reverse complement strand
CTCTGGCCGAGGCCTGGGGTTCCGGTGCCAAGCGTTGGACTAGGCCGACCAGGAAGCGGTTCGCCAACGATCTGCAGGACCGGCGGGCCCTCGTCGCCGTCACCGACAAGGTCAACCAGTCCAAGGGAGACAGAGACCCCGCAGAGTGGATGCCCCAGTACGGCAAGTGCCGATACCTCCGCGAGTGGGTCGCGACCAAACTGCGGTGGAGCCTGAAGGCGAACCGAGCCGAAAAGCTGGAGCTGGTTAAGTTGGCCGGAGGGTGCAGGAACAAGTCGCTGCGTTGGACTCCTGCCCGCGTCGTGTACCGGTAGAAGCAGGGTCGCCGTGCGAACCTCGGAGCGGCCCGACGCGGGAGCGCTCTCTCACCCGGGCAGCCACGTGGGCGACCCCTACCGCCCTGGGCCGATCCCACCCGTGGCCGCCCCGCACGGTCGAGCCTCGCGAGGTAATCGGGGCTGGAGGAGTAGGTGCAACGACGACGAGCAGCACGACCTTGTCTGGACTGGTCGAAGCATCGCGGTGCCCGAACGTCGGAGCGGTGTCTGTGGGCTCGCCTACGATCGGTTTCGTGGACGTTTACCTCGACAGCGCGCCAGAGAACCTGGTCCCGGAGCTCGCCCTCAAGGCCGAGCAGGTACTGGGCGATCGCTGGAATGGGTGGGTCCGTCCGTTGGCGACCGCTGACGCTCTCGGTGCGTTCCTGGACGCCTGGCGGGCCAACGACCCCAACGGGATCTGGGGCTACGTCACCGAGGTCGGCGAGACGTTGGTCTGCAGCCGCTCAGACGATGAATGGCCATCCGACGAGTTCCCTCGCGCCGGGACGACGGCCGACGGCCGGGCCGTCTACGACCTCACTGGCTGGACCTGGATCACAGAGCCAGAGGAATAGTGTCCAAGGGTGCACGCCGAAGCGCACCGATGTGATTGGCCCTCGGTGGAGCGCGAGCAGTCGACGGCAGGCAGGGTGGGGCCTTGAGCTCGAAGAAGACCAAGCGCTCCTTCGCCGAAGTCACGACCGAGCACCTAGACCGGCTCAGCGCGATCGCACGGGAAGACCACGATTTCTTCACCCGGCCCAATGGGCGGCCCGAGTTCGCCGATAGGCGGGTGGCGGTCGTGCTCGCGCAGGGTGGGGCTTCGCACTATCTGGACGGCCAGAGCGGGGTGAAGGACTTTGACCTGTGGACCTTCTACGCGGCTATTCCGGGGGTGGCCTTTCCGGCCAAGAGGAATCGGCACGCTGACTTTGGGCCGTCCGAGTTCGGGCGCCAGCGCTATGACTTCGCGGCTGCGAAGAATCCCGCAGAGCTGGGCAGGTTCCGGCGGTGGGACCAATTTCGCGGTAGGCGTGTGGACCTTCTGATGAGGGACCTGCCGGTGCAACCTGATGCGTCACCGCGTCACGTTGTGCGCGCACTGCAGGACTGGCTGAAAGCAGGAGCCGATTCGACCGCGCGGAGGCCTCCGTCGAGCTACTACCTGGCTCAGAAGGCGGTGGTGATGATTGACCCGAAGCGCCGTCGCGGCGACATCGTCTGGCCCGCGACCGGGTGAGAGCGAACGCAAGTAGTCTGAGAGCGAACGCAAGTGGTCTGACCGGCCTCGCCAGCGATTCCCGCTGTCCAACTGGGAACGCGATGTGTTGACGTGGGACGAGTAGAGAGGCCGGCTCGCTCGCGCACGGCGCCCTTGTCGGTCGTCTGCCGTAGGTTCCAGCCATGAACCGCTGGTACGAGCGCCCCGAGGGGGAGTCGCTGGTGCTCCGCAAGGTCCCGCGGCTGGCCAGCTGGAACAAGTCCTCCGACCCCGACCAGGTCCGACTGCGCGAGTACCTCGAGGACACCGCCGATCTGCTGCGCCCGTCCCTGCTGGCCGGGCCGTGGGCCCTCCGCCTCGATGTCGGACTCCCCGAGGGCCGTGATCTCACCGACATGGCCGACCTCGACAACTACGCCCTACCGCTCGCTGCGCACCTGCGAACAGACGACCTGGTATCTGTGTGGTGCACAAAGCGTCTCGCCACGACCTCCACGGTGCTCGTGGCACCAGCCCGAGAGAGCATTCCGCCGGCGACGGCGTTCACGGTCCGCACCACGGCGTCCTCTCAGAGCACCGCGTACAAGGAGCAGGTTCGGGCGGCGGTTCTCGGCGCACCCGAACTCCCAGACGGCGCCGTCCACCTACAGGTCTCGTTCGCTGTCGGACCGCGCCGGAACTGGCTGAACCTGTGGAAGCCGACCATCGACGCACTGGACCCGCTGCTAGGCACTACTCGGCCCGGACGGGCCTGGCATCCGAAGGATGGCCGGATCACCGACCTCGGGTTGCACCTGTCCACGGACCCCGACCTAGGGAACGAGGTCCTCGTGGCCATCGCGGCCGAGTCGGCGAGGTGAACCGGTGCCAATTCAAGTCGTCTGTCTCCACTGCGGAGAGACGTTCTCCTGCTACCCCTCTCAGCGTCGCCAGTTCTGCTCGGTTGCCTGCAGAACCGAGCACAGGCGAGAAGCCGGGGCCTGGGAGCAGCGGGTCTGCAAGACCTGCGGCAAGACCTTCGACATTGCCGGCGCCCGCCTGGCCGAGGGCGGAGGGACATACTGCACCGACTCGTGCCGAGTCACGGACAAGGCGATCCCGAGCCGGGCTTGTCCGACATGCGGCGAGAACTTCATCAGCCGCCATCGCAGTGACTACTGCTCGAAGCGGTGCGCAGGCGTCGCTCGCCGGACCCGGGAGGAGCGGCAATGCCGGACGTGCGGCATCACGTTCTGGGAGGAGCCGTCGCGACTCGCCGCGGGCCGGGGCACCTACTGCTCGAAGGCATGCGCCTTTCCTGGGCCGCTGGAGCGGGAATGTGAGAAGTGCGGCGCCGTATTCACGGCTTCGCGCAGCGAAGTCGCCAAAGGTTGGGGGCGATTCTGCTCCAACGAGTGTCGCCGCACGCGGGTGCAGCGCGTGTGCGCCACGTGCGGTGAGGGCATCGAGGTCACATTGTCGAAACTCGCCGGCGACGCCGGAAAATACTGCTCGGTCGAGTGCCGCGGACTCGCCCGCCGAAACCGCATCCAACGCAGCTGCGCGATCTGCGGGTCGGCATTCGAGCGTCCGGCAAGCACAGTCGAGCGCTCGGCGGCAATGTATTGCTCGAGGGATTGTCTGACGGTCGCACGCCGCGAGAACCCGGTGGAGGTCGAACGCGTCAGGAAGATGCAGCGCGACCATCTCGCATCCAGGGCGCCGACGCGGCCTGAGCGCGTGCTCTACTCGCTCCTCGACGAGCTGCTCGGCGAGGGCGCATGGGCCAGCCAGTACCACGTCTTCGACAAGTGGACCGTAGACGCGGCGGTGCCGAGTCACTGGCTGATCATCCAGGCCGACGGCGACTACTGGCACGGGTGGGACCCGGAGACCCACCACCATCCCCTCGTGGCGAGGAACATGCGCAACGACCGCCGGCAGGACGCCTACATCTCCAAGACCGACTGGACCAGTCTGCGCCTCTGGGAACACGACCTGTTGGGCAGACCGGAGTGGTGCGCTGAACGGATCCAGGCCGCGCTCGCGAACTCCTCCCGCATGTCGGAGGCGACTCACGCAACTGGCACAGAGCAGCGCGTCGACCAGTCGGTGCCCAATCCGCGCGCGAGCGCAGTCACCGCCGCCGACGGCCCTGGTTGAGGTTTGCGAAGGGGAGAGATCCGCTGCGGTCGCGAAATGCAGCGATGAGTTCGGCTTCGACATCACCCGGGTCCTCGTCGGGCGTCTCCTGCCACGCGACAAGGAGGTCGGCGGAGTCGGCAAGCTGCCAGATGTATCGGCCGCCCCAATGGCCGATGGGCTCGCCAGCGCCGTGACGCCGGTACTCCTCGAGCCGCTTGCTGAGCCCCCGACGGCCGTCACGCCCTCCGGTTGCTTTGCCGATGTAGACGACCTCCACGTCCTCAACCCAGGCGGTCCGCAATTTCTCGCCCGGCACGGTCGGGTCCCTGCCCTTGAACCGGCCGGCTGGGTTGTCCGCACGGAACTCCGGAGCACGCATCTCGGCGCGCACGATCACGTACACACCTGGTCCTGCCGGCACCTGGCTTGTGGGCAGTTCAGCGAACCGAACAAATCCGACGAAGCCTGCCGCCTCCAGCTCAGCTCGCCGCGTAGCCATCTGGAATCCGCCTATCTCGCGAGCACTCGGCGATTGTGGCCATCAGGACCAGTAGTCGTAGGCGCTCCGCCTGTCACGCACGGGGTCGCCTTCGTAGTCGGCGCCGACCTCGCGGGTCTTGCTGTTGACGACGAGGGGCGCGAGTGACGGCTCCTCGCGAAGTCGGCAGTCCTCCGAAATGACGTCGAGGAGTCGCCCCATGCCATTCGGCGGGTGCGAGAGTCCGGCGGCGTGCTTCAACGCGCCGTATGTGATCTTGTCGCCGCGCTTGGCCACCTCGATCAGTTCATCGCGGACGCGTTGGCCCACTGCTGCCTGGATCTTCGTCACGGTAATGATGCGGCCCTTCATCTCGAACTGGTCGCCCTCGCGAAGCATGAGACCCATGTGGTCATGTTGGCAGTGCCTCGCCGCTACGTCAGCCGTTCGGCGCGGAACAACGTGGTCGTCCGACGGGTCCGGTTGCGCGAGCCCTTCAGGGCATGCGCCGCGGCGCGCAGCGGGTGGTGATCGCTCCGCAGCACCCGGACCAGTGCGTACTCGCCGTGCTCATTGGCAGGAAGGGCAGTTGTTGGCCCGGCAGCACGAACGGTCCTCGCTGAGCTACTCTTCGAGCGTGATCCCTCAGCACCAATGACAGCCCCGCAGAGGGGCTGTCGACTCACATCGCGAAGGGATCACCCATGTTCATCACGCAGTTTTGTCGCGCCTTGGCCACGCTCGAGGCATCGACCGGGCACTGGCTGTGCTCGCCGCCGAGCTGGACGGCGTACGTCGGGAGGCCGTGGAGGCCGGTCGACGAGGAGCCGTTGAACCTCTTCAACCAGTGGTGGCTGTTCGGCCAGTGGGTCCTGAGGCACGAGGAGTAGGCCGAGCACAGGGAAGCTGTCCCTCCTTCAGGAACGAGGTGGGCGCCGAGGCCACGCGGTTTCGTTCTCCCGGGAGGGGGGCCAAGTCTGGTCGAGGGCTCGCTCAGCCTTCCTCGTCGCGGTCCTCGTCGTCGTCCACGCCGCGTCGACGGAGGGCTCGCTCGGCGATCCCGCTGGAGAGCTTGCCCTTCACCGATCTGGCCCGGTCGAGCGTGTCGTTACCGCGGCGCCTGGCGGCATCGACGCCGCCTGCTCCTGTCTCGAGCGCCTTGTCCCTGACGTCCACGGCCGCTTCGGCCCATCGCCTCGCCTCCGATGACTGCCGAACGTGCTCGATCCCGAGACGCCCCTGGAAGTCGACGATGGCGGTCGAGACATGGTTGCCCGACTGCACCACAGCCGGCGACATCCTCGGATGCAACAGCACCTTCGTGTTGGCCACGCTGGTAGCCGCATCGATGCGGGCCATCAGGCGCTCGGTGCTCCGAGAGATGGTGTCCAACCGCTGACGCCGGGCAGCCCTCAGTCCGAGGCGATGACCTTCCAGATCGTCCGGAGCCGCGTCCAGCACCCGGTCGAGTTCGAGCACGGCGATCGCGTCTTGCAGTTGGAAGCAGCGGGCCAGAACACCGAGCCACTCTTGTGCCTTGGGCTCGGCTTCCTTGGCCGTCGCGGCGAGATCACGGATCTTGGTCTTGCGCTCCATCTTCTCCGCGAGTGCGTCCAGCTGACGCAGCGCGTACGCCTGGGTTTCAGCGATCGTCGCCGACGTGGCCTGCACCTTGGACCAGGTGACCTCGCTGACTCGGCCACCGTGCTCCCGGATGGTCATCGCCTCCTCGATGACGAAGCCCACTCCGATCATGCGGGCCAATACAGCGTCCTTCTGGGCGCGGAGAACGTCGTCGACCTTCTTGTCGATCGTGGCGAGATAGTCGGTGATCTCATCCATGGTCTGTTGCATCGCGACCTGCGCCATGATCCCCGCAGCACCAGCCAGAAGCGCCGGGTTGGTCAGAAGTGACCTGGGAGTCTTCACGAACTCGACGAATCCCCTGACCTGGCCCTTCTTCCCCTTCACCACACCTGTGCTGAGACCCGTCTTCGAGCTCTCCCTCAGGCCGTGCTTCTTGACAAGCTTTGCTGACTCTTCGGTCAGCTGCACCCAGCGACCCGAGTTGGCCGCAACCTCGGAACCTGCCTGGGCGGTCGAAGCCCCAGTGCTGAGGACAGTTCTGAGCCGGCGCAGATCAAGGGCCTTCGAGGAGAGCCCCTCGGAGACGAGAAAGCGTTCGACAGCCGTCGGATCGCCGATGACCGCCAGGCCATCGCCGTCACTGATCAGCTGAATCTCATTCTCCATCGTCCGCTCCTGAAGCGTAGGCGAGGAAAGCCCCAAGCCCCGCGAAGGATGGGCGGGTCCCTTGCCGATGCTATCCGCGACCGAAGGGAGTGTCCGGGGGACGCGGGCGCTTGGTCGGCGGCGGCGGGCGGTGGATTGCGCTCAATGAGTCCTGACCGTCCATTGGTAACTGGCAGGGACGGGAGTTAATGAGGCGGGAGTAGCAGGGGAGCGGGGCGGCGCCCTGATCGCGGCTGATATAGGTCGGGGTAGTCCTTCACGGACACCTCCGGAGGTGCTTGGAAGGAACCGACAGGTTCTCTTCATCTGAAGGTCTGGCGTTGCTGCGCCGTGGCCTTCTGGCACCCCCGGAGGTGGGTCCAATGGTTCTTCAAGCTGCTCCAGTCACTTCTTCGACGGTCGTCGTCGCGATCGATGTTGGCAAGACCGAGTTCGCGTTCTCTGTCACCGATGTGACCCGGACTTCGCTGCTCAAACCACGGACGGGGTGCCCGATGACCGGCTCGTCGTTGACACGGGTCGTGGCCGAGATCGCGCAGGTGCTTCCGGAAGGTGCCGTGGTGAAGGTCGGGATCGAGGCGGCCGGGCACTACCACCGGCCGCTGCTGACCGCTGGGGCGTGGCCGATCGGCTGGGAGGTGCTGGAGTTGAATCCCGGCCATGTCACCGAGCAGCGTCGGGTGCTGGGCAAGCGCACGGGCCCTACCCCCGGATCTTGGA
>DGBM01000304.1 GCA_002384765.1 Demequinaceae bacterium UBA4004 | reverse complement strand
GAGGCGGCCGTGGATCTGTGCCGCCTGGCGGGCCTTGAGCCGGTGGCCGTGATCGCCGAACTCGTCAACGACGACGGGACCATGATGCGTCAAGGAGACGCCTCCGCTCTGGCCGCCACGGAGGGTCTCACCCTCATGACCATCGCGGACCTCATCCACTACCGCCGAGCCAAGGCCGACCTGCCCCTGCAGGTCGAGCCTCAACCCCACCGGGTACTTCTCGAGGGCGAAGCCCGACTGCCCACCGTGCACGGCGAGTTCGTTGTCAAGGCCTACCGCGACGCGCGCACGGGTGACGAGCACCTCGCGGTGTACAAGGAACCCACCGGCCGCGATGTGCCGATGGTGCGTGTGCACTCCGAATGCCTGACCGGCGACGCCTTTTCCTCCCTGCGCTGCGACTGCGGTCCGCAACTCGACGCCGCACTCGTGCGCGTGCAGGCCGATGGCGGCGCCGTGGTCTACCTGACCGGACACGAGGGGCGCGGCATCGGCATCATCTCCAAGATTCAGGCTTATGCGCTGCAGGACGCCGGGCGAGACACGGTGGACGCGAATGTCGAGTTGGGCTTGCCCGTGGATCGTCGCGAGTATGGCGCGGCGGCAGCGATCCTGGCGGACCTGGGCCTTCACCGGGTGCGGTTGCTGACCAACAACCCCGCCAAGGTCGAGGGGCTCCGTGCCTCCGGCATCGACGTCACCGAGCGCGTGCCTCACCACGCGGGTGAACACGCCGAAAACGCGGCGTATCGGCGCACTAAGGTGGAGCGCATGGGACACCTCCTGGGAGACGACGCGTGAGCGCTCACGGTGCGCCGAGCATCGCCATTGACGGCGCTGGCAAGACGGTCGACATCGTCGCCTCGATGTGGCACACCGAGGTCATGGACGGACTCGTGGCGGGCGCTCTGCGGGCCGTCGAGGCGGCTGGTGCAACAGCGCGGGTGATACGGGTTCCCGGCGCCTTTGAACTTCCCGTGGTCGCTGAGAAGCTCGCCCGCGGCGGCGCCGAGGCTATCGTCTGTCTCGGGGTTGTTGTCAGAGGAGACACGCCACATTTCGACTATGTCTGTGAAGCCGTGACGAGAGGACTCACCGACGTGGCCCGCACCCACGCTGTGGCCGTCGGATTCGGCGTGTTGACCACGGACAACGACGCCCAGGCGCTCGCCAGGGCGGGACTCCAGGGTTCTCAAGAGGACAAGGGAGCCGAGACCGTCGCGGCGGCACTGGCCACCGCGGCGGTGTTGGCGTCACTCGACGTCTGAACCCGCGCGGCGCGGGCCCTGTGACATCCACGCCGCGCCCTGTCGCCTGGAGGCGGGCGAGTCCTACTAGGCTTGCCGCGTGACTTCCTTCAATGAACTCTTCGACACTCTTTCCGCACGCGCCCAGCAGCGTCCGGAGGGCTCCGGCACCGTCGCGCTCCTCGATCAGGGAGTCCATGCCATCGGCAAGAAGCTCGTGGAAGAGGCCGCCGAGTCATGGATGGCCGCCGAATTCCAATCGGACGCCGAGACGGCGGAGGAGATTTCACAACTGCTGTATCACGCCCAAGTCATGATGATCGCCAAGGGCCTGACCCTCGCCGACGTCGAGAAATACCTGTAGGGGGCCGCCATGCTACGTATCGCGGTACCCAACAAGGGGTCCTTGTCCGAGCCGGCCGTGTCGCTCCTGGTCGAGGCGGGCTACAAGCAGCGTCGTGACCCTCGTGAACTGGTCCTGACGGACTCGCGCAACGACGTCGAGTTCTTCTTTCTGCGGCCCCGAGACGTCGCGGTCTACGTGGGCTCGGGAACCGTGCACGCCGGCATTACCGGGCGCGACTTGCTGCTCGACAGTGGTGCCGCGGCGACCGAGATTCTCGAGCTCGGCTTTGGGGGGTCAACCTTCCGCTATGCGGCTCCCGTTGGTCACATCACCACCATTCAGGAGTTGGCAGGAAAGCGCGTCGCCACGTCCTATGAGCACCTGGTAGACACCCACTTGAGGTCCTTCGGCATCGAGGCAGACGTGGTGCGTCTGGACGGCGCGGTCGAGTCCTCCGTCCGCTTGGGTGTGGCCGACGCCGTGGCCGACGTCGTGTCGACGGGCACCACGCTGAAGGCGGCGGGACTTGAGGTCTTTGGCGAGCCGCTCCTCAAGTCGGAGGCGATCCTGGTGCGCGCCAAATCTGTCCCCGAAGCGGACGTGGCGGTGCTCGCGGCACGCCTCCGCGGGGTGCTGATGGCGCGGCAATACATCCTCATGGATTACGACGTCCCTGGGGACAAGTTGGAGGCCGCGGTGACGATCACACCAGGGTTCGAGGCCCCCACGGTGACGCCCCTGCACGGATCCGATTGGCAGGCGGTGCGCGTGATGGTGCCCCGCAGCGAAATGAACCACGTGATGGATGCGCTCTACGCCGCCGGGGCACGGGCGATCCTGACAACGGAACTCTTGGCGGTCAGGGTCTAGATGGCGGTCGATCCGGCAGAGCGGCTGCTCAACCTGATCATCGCCCTGACGCACGCCAGGGTGCGCATGACCCGTGCGCAGATACGCGCCACGGTTGTGGGTTACGAGCCCGCTGACACTCACGTGCCTCCCGACGAGGCGAGAAGGCGCGAAGCCGCCTTCGAACGGATGTTTGAACGCGACAAGGACGAGCTGCGGCGCATGGGTATTCCCTTGCGCACCGTCGTGGATCCGACTCACGGCGACGAGATCGGCTACAAGATCGACGCGTCCGATGCCGCGATGCCCGGGATAAGCTTCACGGCCGCAGAGGCCGCCGTCCTGGCCCTCGCCGCCGAATACTGGCAAGGGGCGACGTTGGGCCCCGACGCACACCAGGGCCTCACCAAGATCGCCTCGGCCTCCTCGGCCGCGCCTCGCACGCCCCTGACGCTGGGGGCGAAGGCCTCGTCAACATCCGACGCTACCGCCACGATCGTCGACGCCCGCGCGCGTCGAACGGCCGTCACCTTCGACTACACCTCCGCGAGTGCTGGGCACACCACCCGGACGGTGGAGCCCTGGCAGATCATCCTGCGCGCCGGGGCCGAGTATCTGTACGCCTTCGACCGCGACAGGGGTCAGCCCCGCACCTTCCGGCTGGGCCGCATTCATGGCACCGTCACCACCGTTGGGGGCGAGGACGCGTATGAGATTCCGCAGCCGCTACCCGAGCCCTCGTGGGGAGATACGGGCGAATCACACACTGCGGTGGTGGGCCTGCGACCCGAGTCCGGCCACGCGATCCGACGCCGGGGGACCGCCGCGGGTGCGGACGGCGATTGGGACCTCTTCGAAGTCCAGTATCGGCACGCCGACGCCATCAAGGAAGAGGTACTTGGGCTCGCCGGGCGCGCGCGCGTGATGACTCCCGATGCGATTGCGCAACAGGTGCGCGACGAGGCCAGCGCGGCGCTGCGCGCTGCGGAACGCTCCGGGGGCGCCCAGACACGTGGGGGAGGGGATCGTGGCTGAACGCACCGCACCGCGCGTGACCCGACTGCTCGGCCTGGTCACGTATCTTGAGCGCGAGGGAGAGGCGACCGTCGAGGAACTCGCCGAACACTTCGGGGTCACCGCCGCGCAGGTGCGGCGCGACGTCGAGTTGCTCTGGGTGTCCGGTGTTCCCGGCCACGCCCCGCAGGACCTCATCGATTTCGACGGTTGGGCCTTCGACGAGGGCGTCATTCGCCTCACCAACTCCCAGGGAGTGGGCCAGGTGCGACTTTCGCCGCGCGAAGGCGTGGCACTGATCGGCGCCTTGTCGGCAGTGGTCGCCGGAGGGGCCGCGCCCGAGGCCGCCCACACGGCACTGACCAAGCTCATCGATGCCGTGGGCGACAAAGACGCAGTGCGCTCGGTGACGACCGGAAGCGTCGATCCCGCCGTGGCCGCCACGTTGCGCGACGCCATCGATGCCGCCGTTGTGGTGGAGGTCGGCTATGCCGATGCCAACGACAAGCGCACCTTGCGTGTGATCGAGCCCCACCGCATCGTCGTGATCGATGGCACCTCCTACGTCGAGTGTTTTTGTAGGCGGGCGGGGGACTACCGCACCCTGAGGGTGGACCGGATCATGTCCGCCGTGATCGGCACCGAGGCCGTCACGACACCCGCGAGCGAGAGCTCCGGCTTCTCACTCATTGCCAACTTCGAGGCCGAGGTGGTGGCCGATGCGCACGCGCGTTGGCTGCTTGAATCATTTCCCGGAGTGCAGCTCGACGAGACCGACAAAGTGGTGACCGCCCGGTTCGGAGTCGCCGACGTTTCCGCCATCGCGGGTCAGCTGCTGGCCGTCGGCACNNGCCGCCCAGGCATAGAATGGCCACTACCCGAGTCTGAGAGGAACGTTTCTATGGGCGCACTACGCGGATGGCACATTGTCGTTCTGTTGATTGTGGTTCTGCTGCTCTTTGGCGCGCCCCGGTTGCCTGAATTGGCGCGCAGCGTGGGGAAGTCGTTGAAGATCCTCAAGGAAGAGACAAAGTCGTTGACGTCGGACGAGGAGACCAAGGGTACGGGCGAGGGCTCGACCACTCCCTCGACCAAGGATGAGTCGAACGACAAGTAGGAGGGCCCGGCGCGCGTCGGGCGCGCACATGCCCCTCCGCGAACACCTGGTGGAGTTGCGCAACCGCATCATCTACTCCATCGTCGGAATCGNNCGATGACGCGATCGTGTCCGTCAACTTCGCCGGACTCGCGACGGCGCTCGACATGCACTTCAAGGTCGCGTTCTTCTTGGGTCTGGTCCTCAGTTCACCCTGGTGGTTGTACCAGGTATGGACGTATGTGATGCCGGGACTGACGGGCAAGGAGCGGCGCTATACCGTCGGGTTCCTGGCCGCCGCCATTCCGCTGTTCCTGGTCGGCATCTTTGCCGCGTGGTTGGTGTTCCCCCATGCCGTCACCATCTTGACGGACTTCCGTCCAGACGGCACTCAGCAACTCCTCGATGCGGAGCTGTACCTGACGTTCGCCATGCGGCTGCTCATCGCCTTTGGGCTTGCGTTTGCCTTCCCTGTGGTGATGGTCGCGCTGACGTGGCTCGGCATCGTGCCGTGGCGCACCTGGCTCAAGGGGTGGCGTTGGGCCGTGCTGCTCATCTTCGTGTTCGCGGCCGTCATGACCCCCACACCCGATGCGATCACCATGATCGTCATGGCCATTCCCATGACCGCCCTGTACTTTGGCGCCATCGGCATCGGCGCGCTTCGGGCCCGGCGCCGCGCGAAGGAGCGTGTGTGAGCAAGGTAGGAGTCATTACGAACCCCACTTCGGGATCCGGCAGGGGCCGGGCCTGGGGGCAAGAGACGCTGGCGCTGCTTGCCGCCAAGGGTCATCAGGTTAACGACCTTTCTCGCGGATCGTGGCCGGCGTCCTACGAGGCGGCCGTCAAGGCCAGACGCCACCTGGACGCGCTCGTCGTGGTAGGCGGTGATGGAATGGTCCACCTGGGAATCCAGGTGTGCGCCGAGAGGAAACTCCCGCTTGGCATCGTCGCCGCAGGATCCGGAAACGACACGGCGATCACCCTAGACCTTCCCNNGCGCATCGAACTGGGACTGCAGGGCGAAGTCGCCACGATCGACCTCGGCAAGATCTCGGGTAACGGGGTCGAGGTGCCGGCGTCGCCGCGCTATTTTGCTGCGGTGCTGTCCGGGGGCGTCGACGCGGCGATCGCGGCGTATGCGCGCAGGCTCAGGTATCCCCGCGGACCCGTGAAGTACAAGGTGGCGATGCTTCGGGAGTTGCCGCGCTACAGCCCCTACGGCGTCAAGGTCACGGTGGACGGCGTCACGTGGACTCAGCAGTGCACCCTTGTCGCCGTCGCCAACTCGCACGTGTTTGGGGGTGGACTGCGCATTTCTCCCGCATCATCGGTGACGGACGGCATGCTGGAATTCGTGATCACGGAACCGCTGAAACGCCGGGAAATCCTCCAGATTTTTCCCAAACTGTATGACGGTTCGCACATCGACGACCCTCGCGTGCGCATCATGGAGGCGCGCAAGGTCACGATCTCCCAGGCCGGTGGGGGAGCGGTGCTGCCGCCCGCCTTCGCCGACGGTGAATTGGTGGGTGGAGAGCCGCTCACCATCGAAGTTGTGCCCAAGGCGCTGCGCGTTCTTGGGGCTCGTCCGCGTTAGATTGGCAAGGTGACCAGCCCGGCCGAACGCTATGCAGCCTCGCAGCGGCGACGGCGCACCCCGGAGGTGCTCGCTTTCGAGGAGTCCCTGCCGTTTCCGCTCGATGACTTCCAACGGGAGGGCTGTGAGGCGGTCGCGGAGGGCCATTCGGTGTTGGTCGCCGCCCCCACGGGCGCCGGAAAGACCGTGGTGGGCGAATTCGCGGTGGAGCACGCGCATCGCAGGGGGCTCAAGGCGTACTATACGACCCCCATCAAGGCACTGAGCAATCAGAAGTTTGGCGACCTGCGCGCGCACTACGGACCGGACAAGGTGGGCCTGCTGACGGGGGACACGTCCATCAACCCGCACGCGGACATCGTGGTCATGACCACCGAGGTGCTCCGCAACATGATCTACGCGGACTCGCGCGACCTCGACAACCTCGGCGTGGTGGTGCTCGACGAGGTTCACTACCTGGCCGACCGCTTCCGAGGCTCGGTGTGGGAGGAGGTCATCGTCAATGCCGGTGCGGCCACCGCACTGGTGGCACTGTCCGCGACCGTGTCCAACGCCGAGGAGTTCGGCGCCTGGCTGACCGAAGTGCGTGGCGACACGCGCGTCATCGTGTCGGAGACGCGGCCCGTGCCGCTGTGGCCCCACGTGCTGCTGCGCGAGGGGATGTTCGATCTCTATGCACCGGGCACCGACCCCACCGACCCCGCCACGGCCGCCCGCCTCAACCCAGAGATTGACGCGATCGTCAGGCGATCCCGCCCGCCGGAACACCGCGGCGCACCAGGTAGAGGCAGCTACCGGGGTCGCGGCGGCCCAGGGGCCAAGCCTCGTCGCAGCCCGCCGCGATTCGCCGTGGTCGACCAGCTCGACGCCCAAGGGCTGCTCCCCGCGATAGTGTTCGTCTTTTCGCGGGCGGGGTGCGAAGACGCCGTGGAACAGGTCCGTCACGGCGGCATCGTGCTCACCACTGACGAGCAGCGTGAACGGATCCGCCAGATCGTCGACACGCGCTGCGCGGGTCTGGCCCCCGAGGATCTGGGCGCGCTCGGGTTCGCGGCATGGCGGGACCACCTTGAGGCGGGTCTCGCCGCCCACCACGCTGGCCTGATCCCGCTGTTCAAGGAGGTGGTGGAGGAACTCTTCGCCGCGGGACTCATCAAGGTGGTGTACGCCACGGAGACCCTCGCACTGGGCATCAACATGCCCGCACGCTCCGTGGTGCTGGAGAAGCTGGTGAAGTGGGACGGCCAAGGCCACAAGGACCTCACGGCGGGGGAGTACACCCAGCTCACAGGGCGCGCGGGCCGGCGCGGCATTGACGTCGAGGGACACGCCGTGGTGGTCGAACACCCCGGGTTCGACGCACATCAGTTGGGGCGGTTGGCGTCTCGACGCACCTACCCGCTGATCTCGTCGTTCCAGCCCAACTACAACATGTCGATCAACCTCGTGGCCACGTCGGGCGTGCCGCGTGCCCGCGATGTGCTGGAGATGTCCTTTGCCCAGTTCCAGGCGGATCAGTCGGTGGTGGGCATCGCGCGCCGCGTGCGCGAGCTGGAGGCGTCCTTGCAGGGGTTCAGGGAAGCGATGGAGTGCGACAAAGGCGACTTCCACGAGTACGCCGCGCTGCGGGAACGGCTGGGCAGGGCGGAGAAGAAGACGGCGAGGGTCGCGAGCGCAGCTCGCAAGGAGGCCACTGCGGCCCAGCTGAGTTCGTTGTCCCGCGGCGACCTCGTGCGCATCGGAGGCGGGCGGCGCGCCGGGTACGCGGTGGTGGTTCACCCGGACAGTGACACGCACGCGCCCCGCCCGAGCGTGGTCAGCGACTCCGGCCGGCTCCTGAGACTCTCTTTGGCCGACCTGCACTCGGGCCTCGATGTGGTGGGCACGATGACGCTACCGCGAAGGTTCCAGCCGAAGGATCCACGGGCGCGTAAGGAGTTGGGATCCCGGGTGGCGGGCGAGGGCCGCACGATGCATCAGGCCGCCCGCGCCGCACGCGCCCCCGCGGAGGCGCCACGCACGGAACTCGACAGCGTCCGCCACGCCATCAGATCTCACGCTTGTCACGCCTGCCCAGACCGGGAGGATCACTCCCGGTGGGCGGAGCGCTACTTCCGCACCCTCAGGGACAAGGACCGCCTCACCGGCGAGATCTCACGAGCCACCGGCTCCATTGCGGCGATCTTCGACCGCCGTTGCCACGTCCTCAAGGAGCTCGGCTACGTGGAAGGCGAGGGCGACAACCTCACTGTCACTCGCGTGGGCGGCATGCTGCGCACCCTGTACGCCGAGAACGACATCGTCATCGCGGAGTGCCTGCGCAAGGGTGTCTGGGACCAACTGCACCCGCCAGCCCTCGCGAGCGCGGTATCCACACTGCTCTACTCGGCGCGTCGCGACGACGGGGAGGGTGCCCCTCACGTCCCGGGCGGCTCGCAAGGAGTTTTGGGACACGCGCTGCGCGAGACTCAGCGAATCTGGTCGCGAGTGGACGACATGCACACCGAGCACCAGCTGGCTGCCCTTCCTCCGCCTCATTGGGGCTTGGTGCGGTCGATTCATGGTTGGGCTCAAGGAAAGGGGCTCGACACGGTGCTGGACGGCACCACGATCGCTCCAGGAGACATGGTGCGGTGGTGCAAGCAGGTGATCGACGCCCTCGATCAGATCGCCCAGGTCGCACCGTCCGCCACTACGCGGGACCGGGCAGTGTCGGCCATCGGTGCCATGCGCCGTGGTGTCGTGGCCTACTGAGGCGACCACGTACGATGGTCCGGTGTCCACAGCGCGCCGGGTGATTCTCGCGGGGGCTGGCGGCTTGGCCCTGTTCCTGGCTTTCCCCGACGTGGGTTGGTGGCCGATCGCATTCCTCGCCGTCAGCATGTTCTATATGGCGTTGCGCGACGCCCGCACGCGCAGCGGATTTGGGCTGGGATGGCTGTTCGGAATGGCGTTCTTGTTGCCGCATTTGTGGTGGGCCTACGTCGCCGTGGGCTGGATTCCCTGGGTGGCATTGTCCGCAGCGGAGTCCATCGCCATCGGCCTTGTGGGCGCTCTCACGGCCCGCATGACGCGCCTGGGCACCCTGGGGCGTTTGGTGTGGCTCGAGCCCGCGGCCTTTGCTCTGCTCTGGGTCGGAGCGGAGCAATTGCGGTCCGCGTGGCCGTTCGGCGGCTTTCCGTGGGGACGTCTCGCCTTCAGCATGGCCGACTCGCCTGTGGCTCGCCTGGCCTGGCTTGGGGGCGTGCCGCTCATATCGCTTGCCGTGGCCCTGCTTGGAGCAATTCTGGGTGTCGGATTGCTGGCGCTGCGGGAGCGGAGCGTCATTCAGGGGCTTGCCACACTCGTCGCCGTCATCGCGATCGCCATCCTGCCCATCGGGCTTCCGCTCGACGGGCGTGCTCAAAACGGCGAGATCACGGTGGCATGGGCGCAAGGCAACCTCGCCAATGAGGGCCTCGACTCGTTCTCGCGTGCCCGCGAGGTCACCGACAATCATCGCGACGCGACTCTCGCGCTCGCGCAGGCACACCCCAACGCGGCCGTGGACCTCATCATGTGGCCCGAGAACGCCTCCGATATCGATCCCCGCGAGGATGCAGAGACGGCCGCCGCCGTCACGGAGGCGGCCCAGGCATTCAACGCGCCCCTGTTGCTCGGCACCAACGACTACACGCCCGTCAACGGCCGCTACAACACGTCGCTTGTGTGGCTGCCGAGCGGTCAGGCTCTGCCGGGGGCCGCGTATCGGAAGCAACAGCCTGCCGCGTTCGCCGAATACATCCCTATGAGGTCAATTGCCAGGCGCTTTTCGAGTGCCGTGGATCGCGTGAGCGTCGATGTCTTGCCGGGGGAGGGGCCGGCTAGAATCGAGGTGCCCATCACGTCGCTTGATCGGGACGTGACCGTCGGCCCGATCATCTGTTTTGAGGTGGCCTACGACTGGGTGCCTCGTCAGGCGGTGCGAGAGGGCGCCGAGTTCCTGGCGGTGCAGACGAACAACGCGACCTTTGGTGCCACGGCCGAAAGCACCCAGCAGCTCGCGATGTCGCGAATCAGGGCGATGGAGACGGGACGGGCCACGTTCCAGGTCTCGACCGTGGGCGTCAGCGCGGTCATCTCGCCCACTGGACGCGTGATCGACCGTGCCGAACTGTTCACGAGGGACGCCGGCATCGCCACCGTCCCGCTCAGGACGACCCTCACGCCTGCATCCCACTGGGGAGGACCGCTCGCTGTCGGGCTTGAGCTTCTTGCTGGCCTGGTCGCGCTCGGGGTGCTCCTGAGTCGATCCCGCGGGAGGGGCCGTTCATGAAGACACTTATCATCATTCCCACGTACAACGAGATCGAGTCGCTGCCTCGCCAGGTGGACGGCGTGCGCGATGTCGCACCCGACGCCCACATTCTGGTGGTGGACGACGGCTCGCCGGATGGAACGGGGGAGTGGGCCGACGGTCGCGCCACGATCGACGACCACGTGTTCGTGATGCATCGTGCCGCGAAGCAGGGGCTCGGAGCGGCATACTTGGCGGCGTTCTCGTGGGCACTGGAGCGCGACTACGACGTGGTCATCGAGATGGACGCCGACGGCTCACATCGAGCCCAGGACCTGCCGAAGATTCTGGCGCAGGCCGAGAACCACGACTTGGTGATCGGATCACGATGGATTCCCGGCGGCACCGTGGTCAACTGGCCGGCGCATCGCAAGTTCCTGTCCACGAACGCGAACCGTTATGTCAGGTTGGCGCTCGGCGTGCCGATCAGGGATGCCACGGCCGGTTTCCGCAGCTACCGCGCCCCGATCCTGCGAAAGCTCGCCCTGGCGCAAGTGGAGTCTCAGGGGTACTGCTTTCAGATCGACATGGCGTGGCGCGTGATGCTCGCCGGTGGCACCGTGAGCGAAGTGCCGATCACGTTTGTCGAACGCAACGCCGGCGCCTCGAAGATGAGCGGCGCGATCATTCGCGAAGCGCTCGCCAAGGTCACATGGTGGGGAATTCAGAGAGTGTTCGGCGGGCGACGCGGCGCCCGCAGGCAGGACGCCTAGGCCCCGCGACTGGCCCTGAGAACGGCAAGGCGTTCCTGGAGGAGTTCCTCGAGCTCGGCGATGGTGCGGCGCTCCAGGAGCATGTCCCAGTGCGTGCGCTGGTGGCGCACCTCTCGCGGCTCCGGACGCTCACCATCACGAAGCAACGCGAGCGAACCGCAGTGGCACTCCCAGGACAGCGGCACGTCCGCCTCGGCGGCGAAGGGAAAGACGAGGACGTGCCCTTTGGGGCAGTCATAGTGAACCTCGTGGCGTTCCGCGAGATCCATGCCAGCGGTACGCTCCATGCTCTGGGTTCCCAGACGCATTCCGCGCAGTGCACGATCGGCCATGTTGAGCCTCCTTCAGGCGGGTTTGTGACCCGTACATCAAGGAACGTCCGATGCCGCGCTAATGTTCCAGTCACGGGCTCGCGCAAAAGGCGCTACCAGGGCGTCAGCGGGCAGGATTTGCCAGTTGCGGACAGATTCCACGGCTCGACAGACCGGTGGTGCATAACGCCGATAATGCACAACGGGTGTCAAGAAGGACGGCCACCACCGCGTCGGTCGCTCGATCGCTCGGTTGGTCACACGCCACGGCACAAGGCCGTCAGGACGGTACAGGCGGAAGAGAGATCGCTTGGTGCTGCCCTGGTCTGCCTTGACCAGCCACTCATCCGCTCAGGGGGAATCGCTTCACCCTCTAACGGCTGCTACGGGGCGTTCTAGGCCTCACGGGGTTTCTACGGCTTTTCCGTGCCGCCGGGGCTGTCCTCCGGGCTGTTGTACGTTCCACGCCGTACAATCGCGTTAGGTTGTTTTGCGATAACCCGACGATGCCCCATGGAGCCCCCTCCGTGGGGCATTGTTGTACGGCGTGTCTGATCTTCGGCACCAGACCAGGGCCCCGTGAGCGTGGCAGGGGGACCCGTCCCCATCCCTGCGGCCCATCATCGCGACCCGCCCCCGCCGTCAACCCAGGGGAAGGTGCTCGCCGCACCTGTGGAGCCTGGCGCCCGCCCTCAGCCGTCAGTGAGTCCGTGGGGGTTGACTGCGGGGGCTTCCGTCGCACTGCTAGCCGCTATCGGGATGATGCCGGGGGATGAATGACCGGAAATCTTGCGCCGTGTCGGCCTGGGGGAGTAGGTTCCCATTCCAGACGGGTCCAGCAAACACCCCTCGTTCAGGTGGAACACACACCGCACGGCCCCCTGCTACAACAGGGGGCCGCATCACCTCACACTGATGCGCGGAGAACCCTCGATGAACCCGAACGACCGCAACCCATGGCAAGGCCTCAACACCGCCCAACTCGCAGAGCTTGACGCAGCTCTCACCCGCCCCGAGCGAGTACGAATGAACGCCGTCCAGGTCTTGGACCAACTCAGCCACGAATACGGCATGAGAGCGGCCCGCATGCTGGTCGCGAACGACCTACGCGGCGCGATGTACGCCGCGGAGATCAGCGAAGCCGCGGAACGCATGGCCACCGGCCAACAACGCGCCACAGAAGCCGCTCGAGAAGCAATCAACCGCATGCGCGAAATCAGCGCTCAGGATCCCAGAGGCGAACTCGTCTACGTGCCCGGCCACAAGAAGCGAAAGCGCGTCAAGCATTTCCCGGCCGACGGCCCCAGCGACTGAACGCACCCTCTCGACTCAAGCCAACGGCCACCGCGACCTGTGCCCACGTGCACCCTGACCCGCGCGCCGCTCCCACGATCTCGACCATCTCCGCGTCGAGTTCGGCCCGGTACGCGACGAGCCGACGCAGACGCACGAGAGCGTCAACGCCCGCCGTTCGCCGAGCGTCCTTCGCCTCGCGATCAAGACGCCATTCCTCGTACCGATCACGACGCCGAGTTAGCGCCTCAGAACGCTCAGCCGCTGCGCGTTCCCGCGACTGGCGAGCAAGGTCAATCTGTACGGCCGCGAACGAAGTCCCGGGCGCCTTAGCCCGACGCTCTGCCTCGCGCTGAGCACCCGTCATCTTGTTTCGCTTGGACCCCATCGAACCAGGTTACCGCCTCAGTACGTACATTTCTACGCGCTTTGCGTGGACTTATGGTCTATAGGACGAGCCCGGCGGCTGAGCGGTGCCCGCGCGAGGCGGCTACCGCTGCCTGCGCGGCCCCCCACTAGCGAACCGGGCACCGTCTACCAGGACCAACTACAGACCCTGCGGGGCTGTCTGTTTGCTCCCTGCCCCGGAGACCACCACCGCAGAGAGAGCGAGTGAGTGAGGGCAGGGAGCCGCCCCCCTGACACGTGCGCCGATAATGCACATTATGTCACTCTGCGTGCAAGCACGGTGCTGAGTAGGTTCGCGCGTTGTCCGGTCTCATGTAATCGTGTCAGCGATGGGACAAAATGGTTCGCCAGTGACGGCGCTCGCCGATCTTCCTCACAGTTGCTCGGTGAAGTTGCCCAGGTCGCGTGGGTAGGTTAGCGCAGGTTCGTGGCGGTGGTGGCGCGGCGGGTTTCGTCGGCTGCGGCGTACACGGCGGCCGCAGGCCGCGGTCGCGGATCTAGCGGGTGAAGGTCTGATACGCGCCCTCGCAGCCCAATGCGACGACCTCGTCGTGGAGCGTCACGGCGCCCACAGCTGGGGGTCCTCGACGAGGCGTTCGAACGCTTCCAGGAACCGGACCCTCTCGGCCTCCCGGTAGACCTTGCGGGGCCGTGATGAATTGATCGATGAATCGGGCACGGTTGTCGCAACTCTCAGAGGTAGTGAGTGTTGCGACGACCACGAGAACCCGAGGCAGAGCTGGGGAATTTCAGAGAGCGCCGTCATCGGTCGGCTTGGCACCTCGCGAGGTGTTGTCGTGCACTCCTGATCCTCTCCGTCAGAACGAGGGTTCTAGCCGCATCCCGGCGAGATCGAAACTCGCCCTCCCCCGCTGCGCGACGCCATCGTGAACCGCTGTCAATGCCGCAAGCACGGTCTTCGCGTCGATGATCAAAGCAACCACCTACCGTCATACCGCGCCGACGACGGGTTCTCCGTTCGCAGCAAGGGCCGACGGGTCAGTTGGCCGCCGGCCCTTGCCGCTGTGTCCTCATCCTGAGACCAGGAACACTTCACCCGCTGAGAATTCCCATGGGCGGGATCCACAGCACCTATCCACGACCCCCCGCACACTGCAGATCGCCAGAAGGTGCTCACGGTGGGCTTCACGCCGCCCTGCGGTCACCCGCGACCGGGTCGCGAACAGTCGTTCGAGTTCAGTGAGGATCTTTGTTCGGGGGCCTCACCACTATCCTCGCCGTCAGGCTGTCGGGGCGTTTGCCAACTTCTTCATCACCTCGCCGAAGATCTGTTCGATCTCAGGATCTGGGCGGCCCACGCCGCCACCGGCGACCCAACCGCCGTCCACGACCAGGTTCGCGCCCGTGACGTAGTCGGCCTCGTCCGAGCACAGGTACACCGCCGCCATGGCGATGTCCTCAGGTTGCCCGACGCGGGGGTTAAGCAATGCGCGCTCGACCGGTCCGCGACCGCCAGCCTCCAGAAGGGATCGTGTCGCCGGCGTATCGATGAACCCTGGAGAGACGGCGTTGACACGGATGTTCCACGGAGACAGTTCGACGGCCAAGTTAGTGGTCAGGCGAAGGACGGCGCCCTTGGCGACGTTGTGCACGAGGTTGCCGGCGACATTCCCGGGCATGGCCGAGCCGATCATCGCAGCCACTGAGCCGGTATTGAGGATGGCGCCGCGGCCCTTGCGCTTGAAGACCGGCAGGGCCTTCTGGATGGCCAGGAAGAGAATCGTGACCTCGTTGGTCATGTCGAATTCCCAGTCCGCGCGGGTCAATGACTCGATGGTGCCGCCACGGACTCCAGAGGCGTTGTTATACAGGATGTCGAAGTCGCCGTACTGCTCGACGGCGAAGTCGATCCAGCGCTGTACTGCGGCCTCGTCGCTCAGGTTGAGCGGCTGCATCGAGACCATCTCACCGCCCCGCGCGCGGACCAGTTCGACGGTCTGCTCGGCCAGATCCGCCTTGAGATCGCAGCCTACGATTTTGGCACCTTCAGCAGCGAAGGCGAGGGCGGCGGCGCGCCCTTGGCCGTCTGCCGTGCCGGTGATGAGAGCTACTTTGCCCTCGAGTCGTCCTGTCATGAGTTACTCCTCCTTGAGTAGTTTTTGGATCAGCACGACCCGATAGCCGGGCCGTGTCGTCAGTGCCCGCCGTGCTCCCCTGCCCTGAGCGGAAGTTCCGAACCGGTGGCGTAGGCGTAGGACGCCCTGACAAGACCAGCGGCGATGTCTGCCTCGTGAGCGTCACGTGGGGCGTAGACCATGACCGCGCCCGGCGAGATGATGCCGAGGCGGGCGATGGGGTGCTGCTCAGCCCAACCCGTGTCGATCGCGGCCTCGGCGGCCGCGGCGGGCAGTACCAGGTGCAGGGAGTAGTCGGGAACGGGATGGAGGTGGGCAAACTCGGTGCCGACCATGAACGCGGCAGCTGGACCCAGCGCTAGGTCCTGGGGAAGAGACAGTGCCAGTGCCCCCGGGACAGAGATCATTGATCCCGCCCAGGCCACCCCTGGAAGGTCATGTAGTTGCTCCATGAGGCGCTGCCGCGGTTGGTCGTCGCCAGGCTGCTGGTCGAGCTGAGTGTGGGGGTTGCTCGGGGTGGTCGACGGGCGTGGGCCAGGGCGCACAGCCATAGCCCCGTGGGTTGCGTTGCTCACGACAGGCTGAACGCCGGACCGACCAGGACAAGGCCGAGATCACTGCCAAGGTTGGCGAAGACGGCGAACATGACCAGTGCCGCACCAGCGAGGGCCAGGTCCTTCAGGAATTGGGTCTGCTCCATGGACTTGGCTCCTGGGTCCGTCTCTGCCCAGAAACCGTGCAGCATGAAGGCGGTGGGCACCAGGAAGACGACGAGTAGCAAGGCGCCGACGTCCGGCCAGATCCCGAGGGCCACCATCAGGGCGCCGACCAGAAGCTGCAATCCCGTCAGCGGGACCATCAGCTTGGCCGCGGGTACTCCCTTGCTGGCGGCGTAGCCAGTCATCATCTGCCTTTGTGCGAAGTGGCCATAGCCTGACCCAAGAAACAGCAAGGCGAACACCACCCTGCCGATCAGTACCAAGATCTCCACGTCATTCTCCCTAGACTAGTGCTTACTAAAGGTAAGTCTTCCGTACTGTTGAGTTATAGCAGTATGCTGGGAGCAGGTCAATTGCGTTGTAGCGTAAGGAGTCGACTTGAGGGCCGACGTGGCGGACGAGGTGAGCGGTGCGGTGGACACTGACCGCAGACGCTACTGCTCATCGTTCCATTACACCGTCGAGTTGGTCGGCCGACGTTGGAACGGTGTCATTCTTCGCGCGCTGATGGCCCGCGCCGAGCGTTTCGGTGAAATCCGGGCAGCGATCCCGGGGCTGTCCGACCGCCTGCTCACTGCAAGGTTGCGCGAGTTGGAACGAGAAGGGCTCGTCTCGCGTCATTGCCGGGGCGCCGCAGGCGCGCCGCGGTACGAGCTGACGGCCAAGGGGCAGGCTCTGGGTTCGGTCATCAACGCGATGTCGTCCTGGGCGTCAGACTGGCGACCGTTGCCCGACTGATCCCCGCACGACATCGTTGGTGGCGGTCCACAAGTTTCTCCGGCTTCCTGAGTTTGGTTTGCACAGTCGCTGGCTGGTCGGAAGACCTTGGGGACTGCGGTGTGATACGTCCCGGGGTCGCGCTCAGTTTCCACGGCCGGATCGTGAGCGTGAGAGCAGAGAATTTTGGTGGTATCCCCGGGTTGCGCGGGCGGTGTCCACTTGCGACGTTTCGTGTGGGTGTCCGCACAGGTGCGCGCAATGAGATGGATCAGCGGGCCGCCGCGTCCCAATCCTCCTCCCGATACCTCCCCGTACGCGCTGTGTCACCCGACTGTCTACTCAACCACCACTGGCCCACCCGAGGGGTCCTGCGCCCCCGGCCGCCTGTATCTGGCGAACGCCAGGCCAGCCAGGGGGTTCGTCGCGGCTGGCCGCGACCCGCGAGGCAGGCGGTGATGGCGGCCCATGACGAGCGCAGGAACCTACCCGGTCGTGGAGTTCCGTAGTCAAGCGCACGTCAGGCCATGGTCACGCAGGGGATGTGGTGGCCCGACGGCGGCCTCGCCGCTCACGCACGGTCACACCGGCACGTTCGGCGAGGTTGTACAGCACCGGGACGAGCACGAGCGTCAGTAGCGTGGACGTGGTCAGCCCGCCGATGACGACCAGTGCCAGCGGCTGCGAAATGAACACGCTACCGCCGGTCAGTCCCAGCGCCATCGGAGTCAGGGCACCGATGGTCGCCGCCGCAGTCATCAAGATCGGCCTCAGCCGGTACCGGGCTCCCTCGATCACGGC
>DGBM01000290.1 GCA_002384765.1 Demequinaceae bacterium UBA4004 | reverse complement strand
AGGTCGAGCAGCTTGCCGGCGATGTCGGGCATCGCGCTGTGCATGATGAACGCCCGCGCGCCGCAGTCGTTGATGATGTAGGCGGCCTCGTCGGCGGTCAGGTTGTAGTTGATCGCGGTGAGGTAGAGGCCGCTGCGCATCGCCGCCCAGTAGGCGATGAAGTAGACCGGGTCGTTGGGGGAGATCAGCGCGAGCGAGTCACCGCGCCGCAGGCCCTGCTCGTGCAGCACGCGCGCGAGCCGGATGGACTGCTCCTCGAGCTGCGCGTAGGTCATCGTCAGTCCGGTGTCGGACATGATGACGGCGGGTTTGTCGGGCGTCTGTGCGGCGTGCGCTCCTGGGTAGAACATTCCTGCCCTCGTCCTCTGGTGTGATCTGGATCTACTCGCCGAACGTATCGCATACCGGCCGGCGTGCTCCTCGGCGCGGTGGCGGCGGGCGTCGACGACGGTCGCCGACCCGACCAGCAGCGACGAGCCGAGGCCCCGTTCGGCGCGCCGCCGGGTTGCGGTGGGTGCGCTGCTGCGCGCACGATGCGCTGTATCGCCGAGAGGAGCATCTGATGGGGTTGACCTTCGGCCGCGGGCCGCTGTCACGGTCCGGCGGGGCGCAGACGAACTTCCGGATCGACGGTCCGAAGCACCTGCTGTACTTCGACGAGTTCCCGCGCCGGGTGCGGGCGCTGCTGGGCGGTGAGGTCGTGCTCGACACCGCCCGCGGGCGGCTGCTGCACGAGACCGGGCTGCTGCCGGTGCTGTACGTGCCCAGCGAGGACGTCACGGCGTCGCTGCTGCGGCCCACCTCGCACCACACGCACTGCCCCTTCAAAGGCGAGGCCGCGTACTGGAGCGTGCAGGTCGGGGAGCGCACCGCCGAGAACGCCGTGTGGAGCTACCCCGAGCCGATCGAGTCTGCGGCCTGGTTGCGCGGTTACCAGGCGTTCTACTGGGACGCGATGGATGCGTGGTACGACGAGCAGGAGCAGGTCTTCGGGCATCTGCGCGACTCCTATCACCGGGTCGACGTACGCGACGCCGCCAGCTCGGTGCGGGTCACCCGCGGCGAGGAGGTACTGGCGGAGTCGACGCGGGCGAAGGTGCTCTCGGAGACCGGGCTGCCGAATCGCTACTACCTGCCGCGCGAGGACGTGCGCGTCGAGCTGCAGCGCAGCGAGACGTCGATGGTCTGCCCGTACAAGGGCACCTCGTCGTACTGGTCCGCGGCGGGGCTGGATGACGTCGCCTGGTCGTATGAGGACCCGGTGGCGGGCATGCGCGAGATCGCCGGGTTGGTGTGCTTCGGGCACGACGGCGTGTCGGTGCAGGTCTCTCAGACCAGCTCGTAGGTCAGGTGGGTCGCCGTCGAGGTCGCGAGCACATTCCGCTGCATCAGCGTGCGCGGGGTGCCGCCGGTGAACAGCGGCGTCCCGCCGCCGAGGATGACGGGCGCGAGGTGCAGCGACAGCACGTCGACCAGCCCGCCGGCGGCCGCGGTGCCGATGGTCTTGCCGCCGCCCATGATGACGACGTCCAGGTCTCGGCCGGCCTTTTCGGACGCCGCCTTGGCGCGCGATCGGGCGGCGGTGACGGCGTCGGGCAGCCCGGTGGTGACGAAGGTCCAGTCCAGGTCGGTGAGCCGGACCGACTGCGGAACCGAGCTGGTCACGACGATGAACGCGGGCTTGCCGACCTCGGCGGCGCCGTAGCCGACCTCGTCGTTCCAGCCGCCGGGGCCATCGACGATGTCGAAGAGCGTGCGGCCGAGGACGACGGCGCCGGACCGGGCGGTGGCTTCGCGGACCAGCCGCTGGTCGTCGGGGTCGTCGGAGAACGCCCAGGTGTGCAGCGCGTCGCCGCCGTCGCCCAGGCCGTTGGCGGGCCCCGGGGTGGGACCAGTGACGAATCCGTCCAGCGAGACCGAGATATCCGCGACGACACGAGTCATGCATTCACTTTCCCACCGGCATCGCCGCTTGAGAACCACGTCGCCCGGCAGACGGTGCTCGGCCGGCTCAGCCGTGCTTGCTGAGCCAGTCGAGGAGCGGAGTCGTCTCGCGCCAGTGCTCGCGAACCTTCTCGACCAGCGCGGGTGTGTAGATGACGTCGTCGAACCCGTAGTCACGGCGCACGATCAGCGTCTTGTGGCGCAGCAGGTCGATGCGAGGGTGGTCGGCGTCCCAACCGCGCGGTGCCGTCTTGAGGGTCGTGCCGGTGAGCTCCCAGCCGCCACGTTCCAACTTCGCGATGATGTTCTGCAGCTCGACTCCGTGGCGTTCGTCGTTGATGGCCCGACGAATGAGCCTGAGGCGCTCGGACGTCGCGTCGTAGAAGCCCGCCGCAACGCGTACGCCGGGCGCACCGATCTGCACGTAGTAACCGGTCGCTGGCCCGCGGCTGACGAAAGCACCCTGGTGCGTCTTGAACGGCGTCTTGTCCTTGGCGAACCGGACGTCGCGGTACGGGCGGAACAGCTTCGCTTCACCGAACTCCTCGGCCAGCTCGCCGAGGAGCGCCAGCATCGGTTCGCGGACGGCTGTCCGATAGGTCTCCTTACGCGCTTCCCAGAACGTCTTGCTGTTGTCGACCTCGAGGTCCTCGTAGAAGTCGAGGGCGGCCTCGGTGAATCCGCTGAAGCTCATGAGTGGTGAGGTTACGCGGATGACCAGCACGGTACTGAACCGCGGCGCGAGGAAGTGATCTTCAACGCTGGCTCGTGAACGCGCAACCGAAGGCATCCGGCTGGCGGACCTTGTCGGGCGTGCTGCCCCTGGGAGTCGACCTCGGCATGCGCCAGCCGATGGAGCATGTGCTTCGTCAGTGCCTCATCGCGGTGGGTCTGGCAAAGCGGGCCGGCCTGGACGAGTCACGACAGCGGGTCCTTTGCGACACGTCGCTGCTCGCCTGGGTCTCGCCACGTCGACGCGTACGAGCAGGTAAATGGTTCGGCGATGACCTGGCGCTGAAAGACGACTTCCGGACAGTGGATCTCGCCGGCGCGTCGGCTCAGGCCTGTTCATCCTGCGGCAGCTGCGGCCGAAAGTTATTGGCTCCTACCAAGGCTCGTCACCTTGTCGCGAGGAAGGAGGGAAGATATGACCGGTCGCCTTCCACCGATAGGCCCGGCTTTCGGCTACTCAGATCCAGGTGCCTCGAAGGCCCCGCTGCCTGGCTCGCGGTACGTGACTCCTCGACGTTCGCTGAGGTGCCGTACTTCGGTGGATAGAACTTTCCGAAGTTGAGACAACTCGATGGCATATGCACCGGGATCAGCGGTGGAGTTCTCTAGGTACCTATTGCATGCCCGGACCATTGCGGCAAGCGTCTCGCGATCACTGCGGTCACCGCGCACGAGATCGCGTGCACTTCGCATCTCATGCCGCATCGATATGACGCTCAGGTTGGCGCGGGAATAGTCGTGGAACGACTCCGCATTTCGAATTCGTGCTGGGTCTGGCAGTGTGCTTAATGCCCGGCGGAAATGCAAGTCTTCGATCAGCGCATTTAGCGCGTCAACTTCGCGACGCCGCCGATCGAGTATGTAGGTGCCAAAGGCGATAAGAACGGTAAAGACGGCGCTCATCAGGGCGACGATGATGTCGGGTATAAAACTGGACCACATTCACGCAGTCTCGCACAATCCTAGGCGCCGATGCCGTCATTCGCGATTGGGGCCCTAGGTGATGGATCAGTCCGGCGATGGCCACACGGCCGCCTGGAAGAGCGTGGTGTCGGATGTGACCAGATGCTCCCCGGCCCACTGCAACATGAACTACCGCAGAGTCTACGAGGTCGTCCGTTCAGGTCGCCTTGCCTATCGGCGCTCCGGTCCGCGCGTAGGCCGAGGTTAATGGTTGGGTAACAATAGGGTGACCGACTTTCGCCGCTCGCCAACTCTTGTTGAGTACGGAGGACGTAAGCGTGGAAACCTTCAAGCGGACACCGATGCAGCTGTTCAACCTGCCGCAGCATTTCGTTATCCCGCTCTTCCAGCGCCCGTACGTCTGGCGTGAGGACGAGCAGTGGGAACCTCTCTGGAAGGACATCCGCAGGCTCGTTGAGCTGCGAATCACGGATCCACGTCCGAACGCAACGCACTTTCTGGGTGCAGTCGTTATTCAGGCCAACGAGGCGCAGAGTCAGCGACTGACGATGTGGAATGTGATCGATGGACAGCAGCGCTTGACCACGCTGCAGATCCTTGCAGACGCGACCGGCGCTATCCTTGCTCAAGCAGGACATAAGCGACTGTCCGGTCAACTCGAGCGCCTCACCCACAATGACGAGATCTACGTCGAAGAGACCGAAAGCCGGCTTAAGATTCGTCACCTCAACAAGGATCAGGCAGCCTTCGACGAGGTGATGACAGCTGAGCCGCCAGTCGATCACTCAGACCTGATGCACACCGATGCACAAATTGTTGCTGCCCACCGTTATTTCTCGACCGTGGTTGATCAGTGGCTAGGGGTGGCGGAGTCAGCGGACTATGCGATAAAGGCGAAAGAGCTCACCGCGGTGTTGCTCGACGGACTCCAACTCGTCTCCATCGAGTTGGAAGCGTCCGAGAATTCCCAGGAGATCTTCGAGACGCTCAACGCCCGTGGGACGCCGCTGACCGCCGCAGATCTAGTGCGCAACTTCGTGTTCCAACGCCTTGAAGCCGAGGGTAGCGACACGAAGAAGGCCTATCGCGAGGACTGGCCCTTCGAGACAAAATTCTGGACGCGCGAGGTCAGTGTCGGGCGCAACTTCGTTAGTCGCAGTTCGCTGTTCCTTAACCAGTGGCTCGCTGCACGTACTGGTGAAGAAATCAGCCCACAGGCGACCTTCAATCGGTTTAAATACTACGTTGAGATTGAATCCGGCCACAAGATGGCAGACCTGCTCCCGGTCATTAAACAGCAGGCCGGGCAGTATGAGTCCTGGACTGAGGCCGCAGCCAAGCCCGGCGGGAGTCTAACCACCGCGGAAATGGCGGTGTACCGAATGCAGGCGAGCGGGGTCGAGGTTCTAAAACCCCTGTTGATCTGGTTGCATGAACCAGGGAAGAACCTTTCGCAGGAATCAATCGACCGGATCATCGGAGCGACTGAGAGTTGGGTCGTGCGTCGTCAGCTCCTAAGTCTTTCTGGAAGCGATCTGGGGCGGATTGTGGCGGATATCGTCGCCGCGCACTCGGCAGCACCCCTAGATGAACTCGCAGATCGGGTAACTGGACACCTCGCCCGCTTGAATGTCACCAGCACATACTGGCCAGGGGACGATGAGCTTCGGATGTCGTTGGCCACGGAGGCCGCCTATTTGCGGCTTCGGCGGCCGCGCCTTCGAATGGTCTTGGAAGCGATCGAGAACTGCTATCGCGCCGAAACTGGCCAGCCGCAGATCGAGCGAAACGGGTATCCGATCGAGCATCTACTTCCGCGGAGCTGGAACGATACGTGGCCGGTGGCTGCACCGGAGGACGCCGAGGCTAGACAGGCACGTGTCCACCGTCTCGGAAACCTCACCTTGCTGACGAGAGCTCTCAACTCGAAGATCTCGAACGGTCCATGGGTGGCGAAGCGTGGGGCACTGCTCGACCACAACACGATCACGCTCACCGGCCGGGTCATTAAGCGCACCGAGCACCACTCCTGGGATGAGAAACTGATAGATGAGCGAACCACGGAACTGATCGAGGCGATTTTGCGAGTGTGGCCCGTCCCGGACGGGCATCACGGGCGAGTCGTAGACCCCCAAACTAAGGCCGGGGACTGGGTCGAGCTGAAGCACCTGCTCGAGGCTGGACTCCTAGCGCCTGGTGACAATTTGATCGCCACCCACCGTGACTTCAAAGGCATCGAAGCGACCCTGGCGGCAGACGGCGCAATTATCTTGGATGGCAAGCGCTACACGTCGCCATCAGCCGCTGGGCGCGCGTTGCGCAAGCGCGCCACGAACGGGTGGTACTTCTGGGCGGTCGCCGACGGCCGGCGACTTCGGGACGTTCGAACCGAATTCCAGAACGCTGTACCGGCGGACGATGAGTAGGGATCCCTGCCCATCTTGCGGCGTATTTCGGACGATGGCGTAGCCGCTCGTGGTCCCCGACATCTAGGTCTGGCTTTGTGCCATTCAGTCTCCGATGCTTGGCTCGACAGGTCGCGCGGTGCACCATCTCGACCGAGGTCGCGCTTGTCTGTGCCGAGAGCTAGGGTCGAGCACGGCGAATGTAAAGGGGAGATATGGCGCTGGTCGGGTTCGGGGACAAGGTCGCGTTCGTGTGGAAGGTGGCTGACAAGCTGCGGGGAATCTTCAAGCAGCACGAGTACGGCTCGGTGATGCTGCCGCTGCTCGTGCTGCGGCGAATGGATGCGGTACTGGCACCGACCAAGGATGCTGTCCTTGACCAGGCCGTGAGTCTGGGCGCGCTGCAGGCCGACCGTAAGACGCTCGGTAAGAGCGTCGACGAAGGCATCGACCTGCTGTTGAAGCGGGCCGCGGGGCAGCGGTTCTACAGCCTGTCCCCGCTGACGTTCGCCTCGATGCTGCAAAACGACAAGGAACTGGCCGAGCAGCTGGCCAGCTACATCCGCCGCCTGTCGAAGGACGCGTACGCGGTGATGGAGGCGTACAACGTCGACGACAAGATCGCGCGGATGGACCGCGCCGAGATCCTGTACCCGGTGCTGGCCGACTTCGCCGACCTCGACCTGCGCCCGTCCGCAGTCAGTAACGAGGCGATGGGCTACATCTTCGAGGAACTGCTGCGCAAGTTCTCCGAAATGAGCAACGAGACCGCCGGAGAGCACTACACCCCGCGAGAAGTCATCGACCTGATGGTCGCGCTGCTACTGCACGGCGCGACATCGGAGGAGCTGACCGCGAACCCGATGCCAGTCCGCACCGTGTATGACCCTGCCGCGGGCACGGGCGGGATGCTGATGGGTGCCGCGCACGGCATCAACGTCGCCAACCCGGCCGCCAAGATCACGGTGTACGGGCAGGAGCTCAACCCCGAGACGTGGGCGATCGCGCAGTCCGACCTGATGATGCAGGACACCGACCCGCAGCAGATGGCCTACGGCAACTCGCTCACCCAGGACGCGTTCGCCGGCGAGGCCTTCGACTTCATCCTCGCCAACCCGCCCTATGGCGTGGACTGGAAGTCCTACGCCGCACCGATCAAGGACGAGCACGCCAAACTCGGCCACCACGGGCGGTTCGGCGCCGGCCTGCCACGCGTCTCCGACGGGTCGCTGCTGTTCCTGCAACACATGCTGGCGAAGATGAAACCGTCCGGCTCACGCGTCGGGATCGTGCTGTCCGGCTCGCCGCTGTTCTCCGGAGCCGCCGGCTCTGGAGAGTCGGAGATCCGCCGCTGGATCCTCGAGCAGGACTGGCTCGAAGGCATCGTCGCCTTGCCGGACCAGATGTTCTACAACACCGGCATCTCCACGTACGTGTGGATCCTGACCAACCACAAGCTCGAGGCCGATCGCGGCCTCGTACGCCTCATCGACGGCCGCGCGCTCGGCACTAAGATGCGTAAGTCCCTCGGCGACAAACGCAAAGAACTCACCGCGGACGCGATCGGTGAGATCACGCGGCTGTACGGCGGCGCGGGGGACGAGTTCGTCGACGACCCGCGCGTGCGGGTCCTGCCCCGCGAACAGTTCGCCTTCCAACGCATCACCGTCGAACGACCACTCCGCCGCCGCTGGCAAGTCATCCCTGAAGCCGTCGCCGCCGAACCCTACGACCAGTACGCCGACCTCATCGGGCAGCGATTCGAGACCGAGAAAGCGCTCCTCGCCAACGTCGGTGCTCTGACCGCAGCACAGAAGAAGACCTTCGCCAAGGCCTGCGCCATCGCCGACCCCGACGCACCCATCACAACCAAGAAAGGCAAACCCGAGCCCGACCCGGACCTACGCGACCAAGAAAACGTCCGCCTCCCGGAGGGCTTCTTCGACCTCGACGAGGGCGTCCGAGAAAAGGTGCTCCGCGAGAGCGCCGAACAGCACCTCGCCGTCGAGATCCACCCGTACGTCCCCAACGCATGGATCGACCACACCAAAACCAAGATCGGCGTCGAGATCCCCTTCACGAGACAGTTCTACGCCTACCAACCGCCACGCCCCGTCGACGAAATCGCCGCCGAGATCAAGGAGCTCGAGGGCCAGATCCAAGAATGGATGAAAGGCCTCGAGCTATGACGGCAGTTCAGCTGCGCAGGGTCAGTGGCGTTCTTAACGGGGGAACGCCCCCGGCTAATGAAGAGTATTGGGACGGTGATGTTCCGTGGGCAACGCCTGTCGATCTGGCCAAGGTCGACGGAGGTCTGATTACATCCTCAGGTCGAACGCTTACCTCTAAGGGACTGAGCGCGGGGAGCACTCTGGCTCCCCTTTCCTCGGTACTGCTGTCCACTCGGGCACCAATCGGGTACACGGCACTCACTGGCGTCTCGATTGCGTTTAACCAAGGTTGCAAGGCGGTGGTTCCGCAGCAGGGGAGGATCGACCCGAAGTTTCTGCAGTATGCCCTGATCGCATCGGCCGGAAATCTGAGGGCTGCGGGGAACGGGTCCACTTTCTCCGAGTTGTCGACTGAAGCCCTGCTGGCGCAAGAAGTTCCTGTCTGGGCCCTGGAACTGCAGCGGCGGATCGCGGACTTCCTCGACGACCGCGTCTCCCTCATCGACCGCATCATCGCCGCCCGCCGCCAACAGGTGACGATGGTGATGGAGTCGAGTTCGCGACTGTCGTATGACTGCGTCAGAGGCGCAAGCATCGAGGGTGAGCGGCGGGATTGCCGTCTCGATTGGCTCGGATCTGTCCCTCAGACCTGGCCCGTCGTGAGCGTGGGCAGTCAGTTCACCGTGGAATTAGGAAAGATGCTCGACGATAAGCGGCAAACGGGTGATCACCGGTTGCCATACCTGCGGAACACAAATGTTCAGTGGGATGAGATTTCCGTCGACGACCTCAAAGAGATGGATATCCCGGCGCTCGAGTATTCGCGCTATACGGTCGACGCAGGCGACTTGCTGATCTGCGAGGGCGGGCAGCCCGGTCGCAGCGCCATCTGGCCGGGCTCTGTTCGACCGATCGGTTTTCAGAAGGCGCTGCATCGTGCACGTTCACGTGGCCGCAGCCTGCCGCAATGGCTGCTGGAGTGTTTGCGCGTGGCAGTCGATCTTGATGTGTTCGTCGCGGCGTCTGGCCAGACCACTATCGCTCATTTGACCAATGAGCAGTTGCGTGGACAACGGTTTCCGTTCCCAGAACCTCGAATCCAGATGGCGCTGCTCCAAGAGCTGAATGAGAAGCGGCGCGATATGAAGAACGTCATTGCCGGCCTCGCTCAATCAAATAATCTCCTCATGGAGTACAAGTCATCGCTGATTACGGCGATGGTGTCGGGGGAGCTGGATGTGACGACGGCGAACTTGAGGATCCCGGGGTGATCTGAGTGAGCAATTCGACTGAGGCGACGTTCGAGGGCAATATCGAGGCTCATTTGACATCGCACGGCTGGGACGCGGTATCGCCGTCCTTGTATGACCGGGATCTGGGGTTGTTCCCGGACGAGGTGATCGCGTTCGTGGAGGCATCGCAGCCGAAGGCGTGGCAGCAGCTGGTGACTCGTCACGGGGGTGAGGCGGCTGCGCGGTCACGGTTTGTGAAGGCGGTTGCGGATGCCATCGATCACCGGGGGACGGTGAGCGTATTGCGGGGCACGGTGAAGGACTCGGGCGTCACGGTGCGGATGTGCTGGTTCAAGCCGGCGAACACGCTCGCGCCGGAGCTCATCGAGCGGTATGCGGCGAACCGGACCGCGGTGGTGCGCCAACTGCATCATTCGGAGTCCAAGCCGGCCGATTCGCTGGATCTGGTGCTGGTGGTCAATGGTGCGCCGGTGGCGACGGCGGAGCTGAAGAATCCGTTCACCGGCCAGGGTCTGGAGCAGGCGATGGCCCAGTACCGCACGGACCGTAACCCGCACGACCGGGTTTTCGCGAAGCGCACGTTGGTGCATTTCGCGGTCGATCCGCACCAGGTCGCGATGACCACGAAGCTGGCAGGGCAGAACACGCGGTTCTTGCCGTTCAACCAGGGCACGGCTGGCCCGGGCCGCCCCGGTGCAGCGGGCAACCCGCCCAGCGGCGGGTACCAGACGGCTTACCTGTGGGAGCAGGTATGGGATCGAGATGCATGGCTGGAGCTGCTGGAGACGTTCATTCACACCACGGACGGACGGGTGCTGTTCCCGCGGTTTCATCAGTGGCACGCCGTCCGCTCGATTCTCGCCGCCACCAGAGCCGACGGGGCGGGTGTGGATCGGTTGATTCAGCATTCGGCGGGCTCGGGGAAGTCGAACACGATCGCGTGGACGGCGCATTCGCTGTCCCGGCTGCATGATGCGGCCGATCGGCCGATCTTTGACAAGGTCGTGGTGATCACTGACCGGCGGGTGCTGGACAAGCAGCTGCAGGACACGGTCGCGGGGCTGGATCACACGCCGGGCACGATCGTGCGGGTTGATCAGAAGTCTGACCAGCTCAAGGCCGCGTTGCAGGGCAACGCGGCGCGAATCATCATCACGACACTGCAGAAGTTCCCGGTGGTCGCGAAGCTCGCCGCTGAAGAAGCGGCGGCCGGCGCGGGCAAGGAAGTCGCGGGTCAACGGTTCGCGGTGATCGTGGATGAGGCGCATTCATCGACGACGGGTGATTCGATGAAGAAGCTCAAGCAGGTCCTCGGCAGCGGCGATGAAGCACTGGCGATGGTCGAGGCCATCGAGGCCGAAGCCGAGGCCGGCGACGCGGTGGAGGATGTGCTGCTGGAGTCCGCACGGCAGCGCGGTAAGCAGTCGAACCTGTCGTATTTCGCGTTTACCGCGACGCCGAAGCCGAGGACGCTGGAGGTGTTCGGGCAGGCCGGCTCGGACGGGGTCAAGGAGCCATTTCACACCTATTCGATGCGGCAGGCGATCGATGAGGGCTTCATCCTCGATGTCCTGGCGAATTACACGACGTACGCCACCTATTACAAGCTGGCTAACACCCAGCCGCGCAACGAAGACCCGGAGCTCGACGCGTCGAAGGGCCGGGCGGCGTTGGCGCGGTTCGCGGGCCTGGACCCGTACATGATGGACGCGAAGGCGGAGGTGATCGTCGAGCATTTCCGGCAGAAGACCGCGCACAAGATTGACGGGCGCGCCAAGGCCATGGTGGTCACCCGGTCGCGGCTGCATGCGGTGCGCACCAAGGAAGCGATCGACAAGTACATCCGGCGCAAGGGCTACGACACCGGCCCGCATCCGCTGCGGGCGCTGGTCGCGTTCTCCGGCACGGTCACCGACCCCGACGCGCCCGAGCTCACCTACACGGAGGCGATGCTGAACGGTTTCTCCGAATCGCAGCTCCCGAAGCGGTTCCGTGAGGAGTTCCAGGTGCTGGTGGTCGCGGAGAAGTACCAGACCGGGTACGACGAACCGCTGCTACACACCATGTACGTGGATAAGAAGCTCGCGGGGGTGAAGGCCGTGCAGACCCTGTCACGACTGAACCGGACCCACCCGGGCAAGGACGACACGTTCGTGCTGGACTTCGCCAACACCGCTGAGGAGATCCAGGACGCGTTCGCGGACTTCTACGAGCAATCACTGGCGCAGCCGACCGACCCGAACGTGCTGTACACGATGGAGCACGACCTGATCAGCGCCGGAGTGCTGTCGCTCGACGAGATGACCGCCGCGACCACCGCGCTGCTGTCGGACGACCCGACTCAACAGCCGCTGATCTACGCGAACGTCGACCCCGCGGTAGGCCGATTCGTGTCGCTCGACGACGACGCGCAAGAAGAATTCCGGGGATCGCTGCGGCACTTCTGCCGCGCGTACGCGTTCATCGCTCAGGTCATGCCGTGGACCGACGCAAGCCTGGAGCGACTGTTCCTGTACGGCAAGCTCCTGCTGACGGACTTGCCGGAGCGACCCGGGGATCCGATGCCGCAGCTGAGCAAGAGCGTGCAACTGACCCACCTACGGCTGGCCGTCACCAGCGAAGGCGCCATCCCGCTCGAGGCGGCCGATGAGCCCGGTGTCGCGCTACCTGGAGAAGGTAAGGGCCCGGCGGTCGAACCTACGCTCGATAAGCTGTCGGCGCTGATCGCTGTCATGAATGAGAAGTACGGCGCGGGCCTCGGCGAAGCAGACAAGATCTGGGTCGATCAGCAATGGACGGTCATCCTCGAAGACGACGAATTGGAAACCGTCGCCGTCCACAACGACCGCAGTCAGTACCAGTTGGTGCTCGAGTCGAAGATCAAAGATCTCCTACTCGACCGCCACGAGAAGAACGGGGCACTATTTAGCCAGTTCTTCGCCAATCCTGACTTCCAACAAATGCTATTGAGCTACCTCGGTGGAACCTACGACCAGTTCCGCCAGAGAGCTGGGTAGGTATGTTCAACGGAAGGTGTGGGGCTCTTGTCATCGATTAATGCTTGGTGTACTCGTGAAACACGCGTATCCGACGAGGTGCGATTCGCATGAAGGTCGACTGAGCGGTGCTAATTCCATTCGAAGCGTCAGCCGCATCGCGGAGGGCGCGAGGTATGAGGCTTGAAGAAGTCGCCCTCGCTATGCACGGGACCACTCGCGACTGATGGGAACGTATCAGCGGAAGGGGCACTACCGTCGCAGCAAGAACGGTACGCTTCACTGGGTGTCGCCTCACCGCGTCACGCGCGACGATTTCGGCCGTTCAGGTACGAGCCATCCGCCTCCGCAGTGGGACTATAGATTCAAGGCGCCTCCACGTCCGCCGCCTCCGGTTCGTATCCCGCAGCCCTACAGCGCGCGCTGGGCGCAACCCAATGCGATGTGCCCGGTCTGTGGGGCGCTGGTCTACTTCTGGTCGAATGCGTACGGTAGCCGAGTATTTTTCGACGAAATGGGGCCGCCCTGGCCCAAGCACCCCTGTACAGACATTCGGCAGCTTTCGACCTTCCCCGCCTGGTCGGCCCCGACTTGGAACAGGTCAAGCCCCACGTATCCCAGCCAGGCTATGACGCAGGGGCAACCATTGTCCGCGGCTGGGTATCGCAGGCGCTACGGTTTGCGGGCTGCCAAGGCGTTCGTCCTTCTCGCGTACCGGCGGGTCCAAGGTGGGACCGAACTGAGGTTAAGGCGTGAGTCGTGGATAGGGAGGACAGTAAAGCTCTATGCGCGCGGCTTCCCCGCGTTGCCGATCGGACAACTGGCGTTCGTCGATAAGGACCAGTTGACCTACCTCGACCCAGTCCATCTCAACGTGCTTCAGATTCAAGTTCTAACTCGAAAACGGTTCGCCAAAGGTCGTTACTGATCTGAGTAGGACCGCACTACCGCTATCGGACTTCTGCGCGGATAGGTGACAGCTGACTTGTGGGGCCAAAGGGTGCCGCTGGAAGGATGTACACCGTGCCGAAGCCGTGTCCGAAGGAGTTCCGCGACGACATTATTCGTGTCGCGAGGAACCGTGAGCCTGACTTCCACCTCGAGCAGATCGCTGCTGATTTCGGTATCAGCGAGTCATGTCTGATCCGGCTGGCTCAAGGCATCCGACGTCGAGGAGGGGACGAAGCCGGGTTTCACCAGCGACCAGTCCGCCGAGATGCGTGACCTGCGGCGCCGCAACCCGCTGCTGGAGCAGGAGAACGAGGTGCTGCGTCGCGGCTTCCTATCTCTCGCAGGCCACCTGCCGGGAAAAATGATATATCCCGCTTCATCCGCGAGCTGGCCGCCAAGGATGCCCCGATTAGGACGCCCGTGACGGCGACATACCGGGTTCTGAAGTTGGCCCGCCAGCCCTACTACCGCTGGCTCGTCGACCAGGTCACCGATGCTGATCGCGAGGGGCCTTCTCCCCGGCGAGGTAATCGGCGGACCGGAATCCGCGCGAACTCCAATCGCTTTCGACGCCGTCGTCGCGGAGATCCGACAGCTGCTGGCTCGACAGCCAGAGCAGAGCATCGGCGTGGTCACCTTCAACACTCGGCAGCCCGACCACATTCTTAACCTCCTCGACGAGGTACGCCAGGCCGACGACCGCGTCGATGCGGCAATGTCGCGAGACGAAGAGCCGCTGTTCGTCAAGAACTTAGAGAACGTGCAGGGCGACGAACGCGACACGATCCTCTTCACACTCGCGTTCGCGGCGGACGCGGGCGGAAAGGTCCCGCTCAACTGGGGACCGCTGAGCCGTGCCGGTGGAGCGTCGGCTGAACGTAGCAATCACCCGGGCGATGGAACAGGTCATCGTCTTCTGCTCGTTCGAACCGCACGAGCTCGATCTCTCCAGGTCGTCGTCCGTTCGGCTCGCCGACCTCAAGGACTACCTGCTCGCCGCCCGCAATGGTGTTGAAGCCGCGGGACTTCGATGCCCTGCCGCCCGGGACCTCCACCTGGAACAGATCGAGCGGGCGCTGCGCGACACCGGTCTTGAGGTACGTACCCACGTCGGCCTGTCGGACTTCACCGTCGACCTCGCGGTGCGCGCGGACGAGGATCTGTTCTGGGTGGCGGTCATGCTCGACGGCCCGGCCCGGCCCGGGCAGAACGCGGAAGCGTTGGCGACCGCGAAGGACTTCCGTCGACGGTGCTCGCCGGGCGCATGGGCTGGTCCCGGGTCGAACGTATCTGGCTGCCGACCTGGGTTCGCGATAGTGATGCGGTGGTGCGATCAATCGCCGACTGTGCTATGTGCGAAGTGGTGGGCGCGGACGTGACGGTTAGGGCGCACACGGTGATCTGACCCCTGAACCAGAGTCTTTGCTGAGGCAGATTCGAGAACTGGCGGATGGTCTGCTCGTCTCCGCTGACCAGGTGTCCAGTACCTAGCCCCATCGGGGCTAAGGGATCCAGGCAGCCGTCTCGGTGGGTGCCCGAGGTCAAAGCGAAGGCGTCATGGGACGCTATTTCCACAGCAGGAACGGTCCGTCGGCCTCAGTTCAGGGCGGCCCATGACGGCCGGCGATCTCGACGCAACTACACCGGCGGTAACTTGGGCTGATTCATAGGGAACAATCGTGCGAGTCTGCCGCCCTCTATCGCGAAACACGTGCCAACGAGTAGGATTCAGTCCTTCTCCTTGCCGGCTCTAATCACCGCAGCGTCCGCGCAAGTTTCCGCTTGAGCCTTGAGCTGAGTTGGCTTTCGATGAACTGGTTGAGACGCTCAGGATTTGCCTCAACGCGCTCGGCCTCCTCGAGTTCGTCCCACGTCGAATAATCTGCCGGATCAGCCATGACTATTAGTCCGATGCCGTGTGAACGTGCGACCAGTCGAACCTCGGTGACGGCGGCCTCGTATGTCGAAGTTTGATCGGAAGGTACGTGAAGCATCACGTACGCGTGGGTTGCGGCACGTCGATGAGCGAGTGCTTCGTACACGGCAGAAACATCGATCGCGTCAACCGGCTTGACTTCGAACGTCACAACCTCAAGAAATTTTCCGGGGACGTACTCATATGCCTTGACCTCCACTGAGACAAGATCTGGTCGCGACCAGGTGCCGCCGGTTGATCGGCGACCCTGTCGTGCGGTGATCTCTGTAGCGATTGGGTCGGATCGACGGTCCTGTATCCAATCGCCCGTCAGCACAGAGAGTATTGGTTGATAGAGGAGGTCTTCCCGGACCGTGGTGCTTTCCACGACCTCAATAGCCTCTTCCGTGGTCGTAACCGTGTGCGCAACAACCGTCGTGTTCTCGCTGGGAATGGGGGTATCGACGATCCTGCGCAGTACGCCACCCCGTCCACGGCCGCGGACGACCAGCTTTGCGTCCTCGAGTTGATCTCGCGCTGCCCAGTACCGCTCGTCACTCCATCCCAGCTCGGCCTGCAGTCGGGGGTTCGTTATCGTCGACCCGTCTTCTGGCAGATGGTTGTACATCTCGGCGGGATCATCCTTGGGTGGGCCCTGGTCTGTTTCGATGGGGGATTCATCGGGTTGGATGGGGGAATGCGGATCGAGCATCGGCTCTCCGATACGGGCTAATTGGTGCGGATGGCGGTGGGGGAACCCTCAGGCGCAACCATACCCGTCGCTTAACATGCGCCAAACCTACAACGCATTTGTGACGCGACAAGGATTCGGCCAGACCCGAGACCGACTGAGTTGGTCTTCCTTGTAGCGAGGGTTGCAGGCTGGGGAAATGCCGGACCGGGCACGATGATGGGATGAGACTGTATGCCGCCACCCCGGTCCGTCGTATGCGCCAGATCCTCGGCGATCTGCTCCTGCTGGCCTGGATCGCGCTATGGATCTGGGTCGGCGGCGTCGTGCACGACAGCACCACGTCGCTGGCGACCCCGGGCCTGGAGATCGACGCGTCGGCCACCGGCCTCAGCGACGCCCTCAAGGACGCCGGAAACACGCTTGAGGACGTTCCGCTCATCGGCGATGACGTCGCGAAGCCGTTCAATGCCGCCCGCGACGCGGCCGACGGTATCGCCAGTGCCGGCCGCGGCACCGCCGACGCCGTGCAGAACCTGGCGGACTGGCTGGGCCTCTCGATCGCCGCGATCCCGATCCTCGTCTGGATCGCGTTCTACCTCCCAAGGCGCTACCGCTTCGCGCGACGAGCGACCGCGGGCCAGCGGTTCATCGACTCCAACGCCGACCTCGACCTCTTTGCGCTGCGCGCCCTGGCCTCGCAGCCGATGCACGTGCTCGCTCGGATCAGCGACGACCCGGTCCGGGGATGGCGCGCCAAGGACCCCGAGATGATCCGGGTGCTGGGAGAGCTGGAACTCAAAGAGAACGGGCTACGCCCTCCACGGCCGGCCGCCGTCCCGAACATAGCTGGCTCCCAACTGTCCGGCTGAGCCGACCTTCGTCAAGGAGAGCAGAGCGCACACAACACATACGCGGCAGTCACACAGAACGCAGCTCAGGACGGGGGACCCGGCCTGGTGACCGAGTCCAGCCAGCCCGCGGCCCGCGTACTGCGACCGGCCAGCAGCAGCATCAGCCGCGGCACCAGATACGCCGCGACCAGCACGCCTCCGATCGCCACCAGCGGCGCGGCGAGGACGTCGTAGAGGTAGTGCACCCCGAGGTAGAGGCGCGACGCGGCGACCACGCCGACGACGAGCACGCCGACGACGGTGATCCAGACTCGCTCGATGAACCGCCGTCGCAGCATCCAGGCGATCGTCACCAGGGCCGCGAACACCGCCGTGGTGAGCGCGGTGTGCCCGGACGGGAAGCTGTCGGGTGCGTTCTCCAGCAGGACGGCGTTCACGACATCGCTCGGGGGGCGGCCGCGGTTCACGACTCTCTTGACCACTCCCGAGGCGAGCCACCCGAACGCCGCCAGCACAGGGAGAAGGGCGGCGGTCAACCGCGCGTTGCGTCGCCACAGGAACACGCAGCTCACGAGGACCAGCACCGGCGTCATGATCGGCCCGAGCACCGTCGAGATCGACTGGCTGAGCACGACTCCGATCGGGTTCCGGTCCTTCGAGAGGTCCACGGAGAACGCCAGCTCACCGGTCCCCGCGGCGCCGCGGGAGGTCACCAGCTCACCGACCATCGATGTCCCGATCAGGAGCAGCAGGCCGACGCACAGCGCGATCCAACTCGGCAGTCGCCAGCCGGGCTCACCGGCGGGCGTCACCGCGGACTCG
>DGBM01000333.1:4976-5186 GCA_002384765.1 Demequinaceae bacterium UBA4004 | reverse complement strand
TACGCCCATGCTCAAGGTAGTCCAGGAGGAGAACGAGTCCAACGCACACGCCCCGGCAGGGGTGGGCGGGTCGCTGCTCGACGAGCTCGTCCGTGACGGCGCCCGGCAGATGCTCGCGGCCGCGCTGCACGCCGAGGTCGCCGCGTACGTCGAGGCCCACGCCGATCAGGTCGACGAGGACGGTCATCGGCTGGTGGTCCGCAACGGCTT
>DGBM01000333.1:0-4920 GCA_002384765.1 Demequinaceae bacterium UBA4004 | reverse complement strand
CGACGGGATCCACCTCAAGGTCCGTCTGGAGCAGGACAAGGTGTGCCTGCTGGTGATGATCGGGGTCCGCGCGGACGGCACCAAGGAGCTGATCGCGCTCGACGACGGTCACCGGGAGTCGATCGAGTCGTGGGCGGACCTGCTCCGCTCGTGCAAGCGGCGCGGGATGACCGCGCCGGTGCTCGCTGTGGGTGACGGCGCGCTCGGGTTCTGGTCCGCAGTGCGTGAGGTGTTCCCCGAGACCCGCGAGCAGCGCTGCTGGTTCCACAAGATCGCCAACGTGCTCAACTGCCTGCCCAAGTCCGCCCAGCCCGGCGCCAAGGCCGCGCTCGCAGAGATCTGGAACGCCGAGGACAAGGAGCACGCCGAAGCCGCGGCCCGAGCGTTCGCCGCCGACTACGGAGCCAAGTGGCCCAAGGCCACCGCGAAGATCACCGAAGACCTCGACGTGCTGCTCGCCTTCTACGACTACCCGGCCGAGCACTGGGTCCACCTGCGGACCACGAACCCCATCGAGTCCACCTTCGCCACGGTCCGGCTCAGGCAGCGGGTCACCAAGGGCCTCGGCTCCCGCGCCGCTGGCATCGCGATGGCGTTCAAGCTCATCGAGTCCGCTCAAGCCAGATGGCGCGCGGTCAACGCCCCGCACCTGGTCGCCCTGGTCCGAGCCGGAGCCCAGTTCAAGAAGGGCAAACTCGTCGAGCGAACCGACGAACCAGCCGCGGAGTCAGGCGGTGATCAACAAGTCGCATGACACGCCGATCCACAGGTCTTGACAATTCCTCGAGAACAACGGCTAGGAGTTAACCGGGGACTGGAACCGCGGGCGGGTCGCGCGGCTCCTCTCTCGCCGCCCTCCCGCCGAGTAGCCCAAGACTCCTGCATCAGAACATGTGGCCCCGGGTGTTGGGGGAGACCGATCGACCTGCCCCTGGCTTAGGTCGCCCCGGCGGGCGATCAGCGATGATCCGAGGTCAGCCAAATATTCTCATCTGCGTTTTGCTAGAGAACTCATGCAATCGGGAGAACCCCCATGGATCTGGGCATCGAAGGCAAGTTCGCCGCTGTCGCCGCGTCGACAAGTGGGTTAGGTTTCGCTGCAGCCCAAGCGCTCGCCAGGGAAGGCGTGAACGTAGCAATTTGCGGTCGCGACCGAGTTACGGCCGAGAGGGCAGCGGCCAAAATCGGCCGGACGACCGTCCCCATCATCGCAGATGTAGCCACACAGGAAGGGGCGGTCGAGTTCACTGCCGAAGCCCAGCGGCAACTGGGACAAATCGATATCTTGGTCATCAATGCGCCCGGAACACCAACTGGAACCTTTGCCACCATTGAGCCGGGCGCGTTCGCCCCGGCGTTAGAGAGCCATATTCTGAGCGTCGTTGCCATGTGTAGGTCGGTCCTAGGCGCGATGCAGGAGCGGCGCTGGGGGCGAGTGGTCGCGATAACCTCCTCGGGGGTACGTCAACCTATCCCGGATCTCATTCTGTCTAACACGGGACGCACCGGTCTGACTGCCTTTCTGAAAACTGTCGCACTCGAGGTCGCAGCTCACGAAATCACAGTAAATTCCGTTCAGCCCGGGTACCACCGAACACAGCGTCTCGTATCTTGGGCGGGGAACGACCGGCTAAAGGAGCTGGCGCTTGACGTGCCTGCTCGCCGCCTGGGAGATGCCGAGGACCTCGGCGCATTAGTCGCGTTTCTGTGCTCCCAATCTGCGCGATATATCACCGGTGCAGCGATTCCAGTAGACGGAGGGCTCTCTCGCGGCCTCATGTAGGAATACGTCAGGGTGTTTTGATCAGCAGCTTGGTCCGCCGTCCTGGGGCGCTTCAGGTTGCCTGGTTGACGACCGAGTCCTCAAAGTCTACGGGTGACTGAGCTAATGCGGATCGCGTGGCGCACCATCACCATGGGTTCGATCATCAGCCGGGTCTGGGCCGATGTCGACGCCCAGCACGACTGCTTCGCGGGCCTGCGCCGATCGGCAGCGTTCGTTCGGGGGCAGAGCTGCTGGCTGGCTGGGCGGAGCCAGCTGTCCCGCAGCCACGGATCCTCCCGCGTTATCAAGGCGTACAGGTCGTCCTATCGCTGATACGCCGTCGCTTCGGCGTCACTAATTCACATCTTGGTTGAAGCCGATATTTTAGAAGTCGAACGGGAGATGGGCTTCGCATCCGCTCTCCACAATCTTCTGCCTCTCGATGCTGCCTCGTTGTTATCTGATCCCTAGCCGTCCGCGGCCCGCCTGCGGAGGTAATCGGCCAGACCCGACTCGTCCACGTCGCCGAAACCAGCCTCAACCGCCTTGCCGAGGACGGTGAGGTTTGCTCGTGTCTGGGGCAGGTCCGCTCCGACCTTCGCCCCGAGAGCCAGCGCTAGTCGCAGGTCCTTGGCCGCTAGTTCCATCCGGAACGCGACAGGGATCTCACCGGGTCGTTCGAAAGCCTCTTGGCGGTAGCGGACGAACGGGGCGGAGATACCACTCTCCAGGAAAACCGAGTAGGCCTTGGTTCGCTCGATGCCGGCCCGCTCAGCGAGCACGAGGGCTTCGGAGAGTGCACCGTTGAGGCTGTGGACCACTGAGTTGACCGCAAGCTTCATCGCGGAGCCGGCTCCGGCTTCGCCCATGTACAGGACGGGGTCTCCCAGGTCGCTCAGGATAGCCCAACACTCCTCGACGGCCTGCCGCTGCCCCGCGGCCAGGATCGTGAGGCTTCTGGCGGTCGCGACAGCGACGCTTCCCAGAACCGGGGCGTCGACGAAGGCGACGCCTTGGGCCCCGAGGGTCGCGTGCAAGCGGCGCACCGTCTCGGGTGACACGGTTCCCATGTCAATGGCTTTGACACCCGCGCCTATCGCCCGCGCCGCGCCGTCTGCTCCGAGGTACGCGTCCAGCAGCGCCTGGTCATCAGCCAACATCGTGATCACGACGTCCACGCCGCCGGCGGCGTCGAACGGAGTGGTGGCCGCTCGGGCGCCGTGCTGCGCGGCGAACTCGTCTGCCTTCTCGCGGGTGCGATTCCAGACGGTCAAGTCATGACCCGCCCGCGTCAGGTTGTACGCCATCGGAAGCCCCATGCGCCCGAGCCCTAGGAAGGCCACCCTTGTCACTTTCTACCGGCCTCTATCTCGAGTCATCCAGTGGTTACTGTACGTTTCAACGACATCGTGGATGGCGCCCCGGGCGGCATCCGACAGCGCGTCGGGGGTTTCACTTCCGAGCAAACGCCGGAATCTCCATAGGCCGAGGTGTGCTCCGCCAGTAGCTCGGAGTCGGCCGGACGGATCAGATCCGGTGGCCGACGAGAAGCTCCCCCGGGTCTTGGAGAGCATTTCGACGAAGCAGACCCGGCTCACGGACAGAACAGAGACACGGGTGCTTTGCCGTTCGATCATGTCTCGGCCACCATGGCAAGCGCGCTCGCGTCGCCGGTCTTGATCTGATATTTCCCGTTCACGGTGGTCCCCTGTCTCCTTGAGTGGTCTGGCGGACGCCCAACACCTACCGCGCAGGCGTCAGGCGGGGGACCGCCACGTCAATCAAGTTTCCACGAGATCCGGGACAACCTCCGTGCACCGTGTCGCGCAGACCACGACGACATTCACTTGAGGGGTTGATAGAGCACCACGCCACATCCGCACGGATCACGCACGAGTAAACGGCGTTCGTGTACGCCCGTAACTTGAGCGCTCTCTACACTGGCTCCAGTCAACTGCCTGGCCGTGGCGTCCACGTCGCTGATTTTGAACAGTAGCATTGGCGCGTCGAGATTCGCGGCGTCCACGCTCGTTACAAGATCGACCGTGATGCCCCCTTGGTTTAGACGCGCGAAGTGATCTCCATCGCGCAATACGATCGGTAACCCGAGCGTATCGTGGTAAAACTCCAGGGATGCGCCGAGGTCAGCGGAGGGAATCATGATCCCCTTGAGCACCGGTTGCCTAATGTCCTCCACGGTCGCCGCCGCCCAGCCCCGAGGTTTCGACTTTCCGCCGGGAACCATGCCCGGCGCCAACACCGTTGGTGGAGGAGAACACGGACACATACTCTCCGTCGAAAGGACCCGCACACGCGGTGACGAGCCTGGATCCGTTTTTGATCATGCCGCAATGGTCCTCCCCGCCGCTGGCGACGTCTAGTATCAGGTTCCGCTCATCAGAACTCGGAAGGTCGGTTCGGCACAGTTACGAACGTTCGCCGACGGCCCAGTCGCAGGGTCTGTCCGAGAAACGGTGTTAGTGGCATTTTCGTGCAATTAGGGTTACAACGGCGCAGTTTGGGGGTATGCCCCCTTCTGGTAGGAGGAAGCCCAAGTCGGACCGGGGGCTGCCGGTTCTGGTGTCGGTAGGTCTGGTTGATGAAGGTCTTTCCCGCCGATGTCGTGGACGCGGTGATCGCGGAGTGTGGCCGTACGGAGCAACGGCGCCGGTCGTTGCCGGCTCGGTCGATGGCGTACTTCGCGATGGGGATGGCGCTGCACTCCGAGGGCTCCTATGAGGGACGTGCTGGCGTTGATCTCAACTCATCGATCAGCTGTGGACGGGCCTCCGTCGGTCCAGCGCGCCGCCGGCGTCGCGGCGGTCCACGTACCGCTTCACGGTGTGGTGGGAGCAGCCGGCCAGCTCGCCAGCATCACGCAACGACCCTGTCAGGTCGTAGGAATCCAAGATTTTCATGATCCCCTCGGCAGACTGCAACTCATCCCTTCCTCGGGGCGACAGGGCGCATCAGCACCGCTCATCGCACCCGAGGAAGGGGCCTCAACCGCGCAGGGCGACGAGGCAGACGACGTCGTGTCGGGCATATCCCAAGACCATCAGTGGGCAGTTCTCATGCCCGCCAGCGGGCAGCCTCGTGGCCGTCTCCGGGCAGTTTCTCGTGGCCGCCGACAGGCCCTCTCGCGGCGATGTCCG
>DGBM01000209.1 GCA_002384765.1 Demequinaceae bacterium UBA4004 | reverse complement strand
CGACAAGCTCAATGAACTGCTGCGAAGCGATGCAGGCGCGGTCGGGAGCGGCGGGTTTGAAGACGGCGCCGTGGGAAGCGTCCGCACCGAGGTGTGCGACCTCACGGATGAATCCGCTGTCGCAAGGCTCGCGCAGCGGGTCCACGACACCGACGGCACTGTGGACGGGCTATTGCACCTCGTCGGCGGGTGGCGGGGTGGCGGCGGGCTTGCCGGGCAAAGTGATGCGGACTTCCGGTTCTTGGAGGGGTCGTTCACTGCGCTCCGCCACGTCAGCCGCGCGTTCGACGCCGACCTCCGGGCCTCCGACGCCGGCCGCCTCGCGGTGGTGTCCTCCACCGCGGTCACTCGCCCACTGGCAGGCGGCGCGAACTACGCGGCCGTCAAGGCGGCGACCGAGGCGTGGACGCGCGCCGTCGCGCAGGGATTCGCCAAGGATGCCCGCGATGCCGGGCGGCCGCTGACCGCCGCAGCCGTGATCTTCCGGGTGCAGAGCCTCGCAGGGCTCGAGGAGGCGCTCGCGCGGCGGTTCGTGGCCCTGTGGACGGCGCCGGCGGCCGAAACCAACGACACCATCGTCAACCTCAGTGCCTCCTTGATCAGCGCCCCCTCGAACCCCGAGATTGGACACCCGTGACCACCATTCACGACCCCGCCTCACGCGGCTTCGCCTCCGACAATTACTCCGGCGTCCACCCAGAGGTGCTCGCGGCGATCGTCGCCGCCAACCGCGGCCACCAGGGCGCGTACGGCGGCGACGCCTACACAGCGCGCCTCCAGGAGGTGATGGCACACCACTTCGGCGCGGGCGTCGAGGCGTACCCGATGTTCAACGGCACCGGCGCGAACGTGGTGGGCCTGCAGTCGATGTTGCCCCGCTGGGGCGCCGTAATCACGGCCGTCACCTCGCACGCCAACGTCGACGAGGGCGGCGCGCCCGAGCGGGTGGCCGGCATCAAGCTGCTCACCGTCCCGACGGACGACGGCAAGCTCACCCCGGAGCTCATCGACCGGGAGGCTTGGGGCTGGGGTGATGAGCATCGCGCGCAGCCGTTGGTCGTGTCGATCACGCAATCGACCGAGCTTGGCACCCTGTACACCGTCGACGAGATCGCGGCGGTCGCCGATCACGCCCACGGCCTCGGGATGCGGGTGCACATGGACGGCGCGCGCATCTCCAACGCCGCGGCGTCGCTCGGCGTGCCGCTGCGCGCCTTCACGCGCGACGCAGGCGTGGACGTGCTGAGCTTTGGCGGCACCAAGAACGGGGCGATGCTCGGCGAGGCAATCGTGGTGCTGAGCGCCGAGGCGTCGGAGGGATTGACGTTCCTGCGCAAGTTCAACATGCAGCTGGCGTCGAAGATGCGCTTCGTCTCGGCCCAGNNGGGCGACCTGTGGCTGCGCAACGCCGCACACTCCAATGCGATGGCGCAACGCTTGCGCGCTGGCATCGAGCATGGGCTTGCCGACGGGTCAATCACGGGTGTGGCCTTCACACAGCCGACGCAGGCGAACGGGATCTTCGCCACCGTGCCCGNNCGCTGGATGTGCAGCTTCGACACCACCGAGGACGACATCGACGCGCTGATCGCCGCGATAGCGCGCGAGACCTCGGCCGCCTGATCCAGCCGCCCCGCGCGCTGCCGCAAGCAGGCCCCTCCCCCCGAGCACGCCAGCGACGAGGGCCTTTTCACCGGGAGTATTCAAGCCGTCGAGCGTGCCAGCCTCTTCATGCACGGCGAGCAGCGGGACGCCTCGGGGGGCGACGACGCCGCGTGGCAGCACAACACCGACGGTCTAGACTCGCCCGTCCGCGACTGAACGACTAGCGGCCCAAGTCCGCCTGGCTGTGGCCGTGCGGGTCGTGGGCGGGGTCGTCCAGAAAACCTCCCCAACCGTGGAGGCTGCCCAGGCCAAACGCCACCTCGAGATTCTTCCTGGTGCACACCACTTCCGGTGGACCGCTAGCCACGACGCGACCGCTCACGAGCACGACGTGGTCTGCGGCCCGGGCCTCGTTGAGGTCGTGGGTCGTGAGCACCACGGTGTGACCGTGACGGTCCTCCCTGTGGATCAGGCCGTCGATGGTCCGCGCTGACACCAGGTCCAGACCGGTGAGTGGCTCGTCAAGCAGCATGACCGTGTGGTTCTGTGCAAGTCCCTGGGCCACGTAGACACGTTGCCTTTGCCCGCCGGAAAGCTCGTGGAGGTGCCTCCCGGCAAGATGCTCAATATCCATCTGGCGCATGGCCTCCGCGACGCGGGTTCGGTCGGTTCGACTGAACGCCCGGAACAGCCCGACGCTGGGGAAGCGCCCCATGCCCACGGTCTCCCGCACGGTGATCGGGGTCGACGCGGGCACGACCGTCGACTGCAGGACGTAACTCACCTCACTCCGAGCTTCGTGCGGCTCCATGCCCAATACTCGCAACTGGCCGCCAGCAACCGGCACGAGGCCAGCCAAGGCGCTCAGCAGCGTTGACTTGCCCGAGCCGTTGGGGCCGATCACCGCCGTCACCGCATCGAGCGGGATGGTGAAGGAGGATCGCGCCAGCGCGGTGTGGTTGCCGTACTTCACCACCACATCCGTCCCTTCGGCGAACAACCCGCTCCCACTATCGGGGCGCGCCTGCGATGCGCAGGAGCTCATCGCGTCACCGCGGGGGTCGAGGCGGAGTCAGACGCAACCCGCTGCGTCCCAGGGTCTCGCGACGCCGACCGCCTTGCACGTAGCGTGGTCCAGGCCAAGGTGAGGAAGAAGGCGACGATCGGTACAAGCGCCATCGTGGCCGATCCTGCGGTTCCCAGATGAAAGCTGATGAGCAGGCCGAGCCACACGGAGACGACGGAGATGCCCGCCGCCACCGCCATCATGCGCGGAACGGTGCGGACCACCAGTGCCGCCGTCGCCGGCGGGCCCACGAGCAGCCCGAAGACGAGCAGCGTGCCGATGGACTGGAAGCTGCCGATCACGGCGGCGGCGATCAGGACGAGCAAGACCGCGTGCGCCCTACCGGGGCGCATCCCCAACAGTTCGGCCTTCTGCTTGTTGAAGGACAGCGCGAGGAACGGCCGGTACATGGCGACCGAAACGATGATCACGAATCCTCCCAGGATTGCCTGCTGCACCAGGTCGGCGCTTGTGACCCCCAAAGCATCGCCGAACAGGATCGTGGTCAGGCTCCCCGTATATGAATCGACGCTGGAGATGATCACCACTCCAAGCGCGAGCATTCCGACAAACAGCAGGCCAATCGCGGTGTCTTCGCTCAGCTTTGTCTGCCGGCTCACCACCTCGATTCCAGCGACCATGACCGCGGCGGCAACAGCCGCGCCGAGCGCGGGGCTGACGTCCAGCACCACGGCCGCGGCAATGCCGGGGACGACGCCGTGAACGAAGGCGTCGCCAAAGAAGCTCATCCCTCTCAGGACGAGCCAGGTGCCGACGACGGCGCACATGAGCCCGGCCAGGATGCCGCCAAGAAGTGCGCGTTGCTGGAACCCCAAGGAGAAGGGCTCAATGAACCACTCGACAAAGGTCATGAGGACTCCCTAGCCCGAGAGCGCGTCGGCGATGCGACGGGCGTCGGTCAGCATCATGGACTGGTAGGTATCGGCCCCGGAGCCTGCGGCGCCGAGGCTGCCGACGTAGAGCTCCACCACGCTCACCTGCGTCCCCGCCTCTTGGGCGAGCGCATCCACGAGCGCAGTGGGGTTGGCGGTGTTCGCGAAGATCGCCGTGACCCCCTCGCTGCGCACCGTGTCCGCAAGCGCCGCGAGGTCGGCCGAGTTGGGTTCGGCAAGCGTCGAGCCGCCAGGGATCACCACGCCAGCCGAGGTGAACCCATAGGCGGATCCGAAGTAGCCAAACGCCTGGTGATCGGTCACCAGCACCCGCCGCGACTCGGGGACGGCGTCGAGGATCGACCGCACCTCGGTGTCGGTCTCCATGAGCGAGTCCGAGACCGTCAAGCCACAGGTCGCGTAGGCATCGTCACCCGTGGCGGCCGCGAGTTGGTCGCCGATGAGGGATGCGGCTTTGGCCATGCGCGCGACGTCCATCCAGATGTGCGGGTCAAGCGAGTCGCTCGCGCCCTCGCGGGGTTGGGGGTCCAGGTCGGGGCCTACCGCGTAGACGACGGCGCCGTCCTCGCCCGCAGTATCCAGCGCGGATGTCAGCCCTTCCTCGAGCCCCAGACCGTTGACGACCACGAGCGAGGCCTTCACCATTGCCGCAACATCGGCCGATGAGGGCGAGTAGTCGTGCGGGTCCGCGCCCACGGGCATCAACGTGTGCACCTGGCCGCCGCCGCACTCCACCACCTGACCGGCGACGCTGCCGAGGATGGTGGTCGAGGCAACGACGGACACGGCGGCATCGGTCTCATGGGAGGCGCCGTCGCCGTCGGCGATTGCACACCCTCCCAGGCCGAGCGTTGCGGCTGCAACACCCGCCACAACGTGTGTTGACAACCCTCTGGCCATGACAGGCCCTCCTTAGCTATGCTTCTACGATAATGATAATCCTTTTTAACACCGAGGAGGGCAAGGGGGCCCCGGACCATCGGCCCGTACCTCGCATGACCCACCAGCGGCGCGCCATCGTGAGCGTCCTCGGTGAGCTGCAGAGTTTCCAGAGCGCCCAGGAGATCCACGCCCTCCTGAAGGAACGCGGAGAGACCATCGGCCTCGCGACGGTCTACCGCTACCTCGCCCGCATGGTGAAGTCCGGAGACGTGGACGTCATGAACCGCGAGGACGGCGAGTCCGTCTATATGCGGTGCTCGCGGCAACATCACCACCACCTCGCGTGCCGACGGTGCGGACGCGCCATCGAAATTGGCGGCCCTGCCATTGAACAGTGGGCCGAACAGCTCGCCGCGCAGCACGGCTACACCGACGTCACCCACACCCTGGAGATCTTCGGCGTGTGCCCCGATTGCGCGGAATCAGGCGGGGACACCCGCTGAGCGGGGCGGGCGCCTCCCCCGCTACTCCGGAATGCAGATGCGGCCGCGGACGATCGCGCCTGTTGGGGGCTCCATCGTCAGGCGTAGCGAAATCGTGGGAACCATGCCAGCCTGAGCGGATGCGACCCCTGCGCTATTCGATCAACGTCTCGCTCGACGGCTGCGTCGACCACATGGCTGGCACTCCGGACCAGGAGACTCACCACCACGCCGCGCAGACCATCGCCCGCGCCGACGCGATCATCCTGGGCCGCACCACCTACGAACTGATGGAGTTCTGGCGCACGGCGGAAGACCTACCTCCGTGGACGCGGTCGTTCGAGCAGTCGATCAACGCGGCCAAGAAGTACCTGGTGTCGAGCACGCGCGAACCCGACGGCTGGAACACCGAATCTCTGACCGGTGACCCCGTCGATGCGGTCAGGAAGTTGAAGGAGCAACCGGGCGACGGACTGTACGTCGGCGGCGTCACATTGCCCCGCGCCCTGGCCGACGCAGGGCTCATCGACGAGTACGAGTTCGTCGTCTACCCGACGCTCGTAGGCCACGGGCCCTGGCTGTTCGAAGGTCTGGCGGAACCGCTCACACTGCGGCACGTCGGGACCACCGAGTTCACCTCGGGGGCACGAGCCGAGCGCTACGTTCCGGTAGGCAACTCGTAGCCCGGCGCGACCATCGGCGCTGAACCTACGTGCGGTACACCTCGCGCCGATGACCCACCGCGACCACTGTCACCACCAGCACAGAGTCGAAAATGTCGTAGATCACGCGATAGTCGCCTATCCGAGTGCGCCAAGCCGTGGTCTCACCGGCGAGTTTGATGGCGCCCGTCGGTCGAGGATCGCTCGCAAGCTCGCGGATGCGAGCCTGGACGCGTGCCCTGTGCTCACGAGGCAGCTTCCGCAGTTGGCGCGCGGCTGCCGACGTCAACTCGACGCGGTACACGAACTACCCCAGTTCTCGGTCCAAGTCCTCCAACGACACCCGGCCACCGTCGTCGGCCGCCTTGGCCGCGCGGTATGCCTCGACGTCCGCCGCCATTTCCAGGCGCTCCAAGGTCTCGAGGTCTTCGTTGCTGATGAGCACGGCCGCCACCTTCCCGTTCCGCGTGAGTGCCACGCGCTCGCCACCGTAGGCCACGTGTCCGACAACGTCAGAGAACTCGGCGCGGAACTCGCGACTACCGATACGGCGACTAATGGTGCTCATGTGTACATAGTTTACGCTGTGTACACAAGGAACTCAAGGCTTGTCCGGCACTCGGCGAGCGCCGGGGCCTCGCGCCGCGGAACCCCGCTTGACCTGGAGCGCGCTCCAGGGTGTTTTCTGCCCTTATGAACATCACTCACAAGGGACAGATCGCGCTGGGCGCGATGTACTTCGGCACTCGGCAGGACCGCGACGAGTCGTTCGCGATCCTCGACCGCTTCGTGGAGCTGGGCAGACGCTGGCTCGCCACCGCAGACAACTACAGCTTCTGGGAGTCGCCCACGGGTCGCGGCGGCGCGAGCGAGCGCATGCTGGGCCAGTGGTTCGCCGCGAACCCCGGCATCCGCGAGCAGGTGTGGGTCTCGACCAAGCTGGGCGCCGAGCCGCTGGTTGCAGGCAAGTGGCCCGAGTCGATGGAGGGCCTGTCCCCCGCCGCGATCGAGGCCGCGCTGGGCGGGTCGCTGGAACGCCTGGGCACCGACCACGTAGAACTGCTGTGGGCTCACGTCGAGGACCGCACGGTTCCGCTTGAGGACCAGGTGGCAGCCCTGGGCGCCACGGTGGCCGATGGCCGGGTCCGCCAGTTGGGTGCCTCCAATCACGCCGTGTGGCGCCTGGAGCGGGCCCGCGCCACGGCGTCGGCGACGGGCGTGGAACCGTACTCCGCGATGCAACTGCGCCACACCTACCTGCAACCCGTGCCCTTCGCCCATTTGGTCGAGGGTTGACACGTCGTCGCCACGCCCGATGCGCTGGACTACGCGCGCAGCGAGGACCTGGCGTTCTGGGCGTACAACACCCTGCTCGCGGGCGCGTATGCGCGGCCCGACCGTCCGCTCCAGGCGCCCTATCTGCACGCCGACACCGAGCGTCGGCTGGCGGCGCTCGACCGGGTCGCGACGTCCACGGGCGCGACGCGCAACCAGGTGGTGCTTGCGTGGCTGATGGGCGGCTCCCCCGCGGTGACGCCGATCGTGGGGGTGTCGTCGGTCGCGCAGCTCGAGGAGGTCATGGCCGCCCGCGACGTGCGCCTGGACGCCGATGCTCTGGCCGTGCTGAACTCGGTGTCATGACGGTGACACAGGGCATCAGCATGGGCGAGGCGGCGACCGCCACCGGGCTGAGCGAGGACACGGTGCGGTACTACGAGCGCGAGGGCCTGGTGGGCCCCATCGATCGCGACGCGTCCGGCCACTGGCGCTACGCCGACAACGACGTGGCGTGGATCGGCGTGGTGACGTGCCTGCGCGATGCGGTGCTGGGCATCGCGGACCTGCGCCGGTTCACTCGCTTGCTGAGGGCCGATGGTGAGGCTGGTGAGCGCGCCGAGTTTCTGATGGGTCGGCGGGACGAGCTGGTGCGCCAGGCTGGTGCGTTGACTGCCGCTATTGAGGTGCTCGACGACAAGATCGCGTACTACGGGAGCCGTTGAGGGCGGTCACCTCTGCGCCTGTTGTCCCTGCTGTTTGCGGCCGACGCTTGGGTTGGGTTTCGCTGCTACGTCACCTTGGGCGTGCGCCAAGAAGTCGCTCCCTCACGGCGGTCAGGCTTGATCCCCTCGGAAGCGAAGTCTTGCCGCACTGTCGGGTCGGGTGGGGACACACGGGCCGGATTGCGGGTTGGGGTGAAGCGCGCCTAAGGAGACGTCGGTACAAATAGACGAAGTGTTTCGCCAGGCTCTCCCGAGCGCCGATCGTACGCTGAACCCAACTCAGCAAGAAAGCGCTCAGAGAAGTCGCTCGCTGCCTCCGCGATCCGGCTGAGATTGATGTTCCGATCGGCCAGGAGCAGGTGAATGAAACCAGATCCCGCGCTGTAATCCGTCTCTCCGGGAGCAGCTGGCACTGACCAACTGCGGCCCTTGCGAGATGTAGGGCAGCCTGATTCGCAGGTGGTTCTCAACCTGCCCGTCCGAACCCTTTGTCGCCCACGACAGTTCGCCCCAGACTGCCAGCCCCTCCGCCGCGATACTTCGGACTTCCCGGTTCATGTGCTGAACTCTGCGTGGCGAAAAGGCTCTGCCACCTTGAAAACATCGATCGCTGAACGCACAATCTCATCCCTCTGCTTCAGTCCAGGAAACTGGCGCAACAATGTGTTCAGTCGATACGCGTTGTCGATAATGGTCCACGCATCAGACAGCGTCTCCGCCTTAGCTCTCTCGTCTTCGACTTGACGCGCGAGACGGTCTCGAAGTCTCTCGTAGGCCACCTCGATCATGTCTAGCGGGGCCTTGACCGCGTCCACATACACTTGCTGAATTGGTGAGATTCCTTGGAGACCAGGCTGTTCTTGCATGCAAGTAAGCCTAGACGTCACAGACTTAGAGCCAACCGGCCTCACAAAGTGCGGCTGGATGAATGCAGGTTCGCCAACCTGCCTAGGGGGGG
>DGBM01000211.1 GCA_002384765.1 Demequinaceae bacterium UBA4004 | reverse complement strand
TCACCGCTCACGGTCGTGGCCCCCGTGTTGGTGACGGTCTCGCCGCCGAGAACGCCGAAACTGTCGGCCACGCCAAGGCCGACAGGTGCTTCCGCCGCGAAAGAAGGAGCCGCCGCGCCGAGGGTAACCACGAGCCCGACGGCTGCGGCCAGTCCGACTGCGGCAATGAGCCGTCTGGAGGAAAGTCTTGTCGATCTGCTCACTACGCACCCCAATATCAGTCTGAGCCACCACCAGAGGTGCCGCTGCGGAGATTTCCGCAACCCGACGGGTGCCTTAACGCTAAAGGTACCCCGAAAACCGCCGCCCGGCAACGGATCGGTGCAACNNCGCACCCACCTGAGTTGCGGACTTTCGTTCCAAGATCAGCAGATTTAGGGCCCCGGATGCCCAAAAGTCCGCAACTCACGTGGGGGAGGGGGGCTATCGGGCGGGGGTCGGCCGTACCCCGAGGGTGTAGCGGACGCTCTGCGTCAGCGTGACCGTGCCGTCGGCATCGCGCGCGGTCGCGAGCACCGCGTCCGCGGCCTCGAGCACATCAGCGCGGTGCTCTTCAGGGACCGCGTCCCAGTGGGTGCGCTGGCCGTGCGACCATGTCCAGCGCCGCCACGCCTCAGTGTCCGCGAACCGCACGGCGACGTCCAGATGGCTCGTGCGCACATCGACGAGGCCCGCTCCGGTGAAGAGCCCCTCGACTCCCGCATCGCTGGCAAAGAACCCGCGTTCGCCGCTCGTGCGCGCGTCGAGCAGCTGCGGCGGCAGGTACGGGGTGAACACGTCGTCGACGCGTTCCCAGACTGCGTCACGAGCGCCGAAGGTCGAGATGCCGAGCCGGCCGCCCGGCACCAGCAGCTCGACCCAGGCTCGCAGGCCGGCGAGCGGGTCGGGCAGGAAGAACAACACGAGGGAGGCGGCGATCAGGTCGAAGGAGCCCGCCGGTAGCGCCGGGTTCATGGCGTTGGCGACGGCGAGGTCGACGTTCGTCGCGCCGCGAGCCTGCGCGTCCGCGCGCGTCGCGTCGACCATGCGCTCGGCGAGGTCGATCCCGGTGACGTGCCCCTTCGGGCCGACGGCGTCGACGAGCGGCCAGAGCGCAGCGCCACGCCCGGTGCCGATGTCGAGGGCGCGCTCGCCGTCGACCGGGGAAAGCAGGGAAACCAGCTGCTCGGCGATNNCGCCTCGTCCATAGGGCCATTATGGGTCCTCGATCAGCCGGAGCGACAGGGGCGCCGACCAGCGATGCACCCTGATGCACGTGGACAACCATCGGCCGCCGGTCCCGGATGCGCCTCCCGTGATGAACATTCTCTTGTTGAGGTGTCCACCAAACGGGGTCACGGCCAGTGCGGCGGCTTGGGTGCTTCGTCAAACATCTAAACGTACAGATGTTTACATGGCCGAAATCCGGACGTTATTCCGGGGACACACCCGCCCGATAGCGTGGCGGCACACTGCACCTCGGCTCTTCCCACAAGCACCAACCCACTTTCCCGACAGGAGCAACATGAGTACCTCCTCCAACGCCCTCCGCCGCCGGCTTGCCTGGCTTGCCGTGACGGCGAGCGCCACCGTCCTTCTCTCCGCCTGCAGTTCGACCACGGGTTCTGAGTCCGCAAATGACGCTCTCACGCCGCTGACCCTCCAATCCGCGTGGGTCAACGATGCCGAGTTCATGGGCTACTACATCGCTCAGGACGAGGGCTACTACACCGACGCGGGCATCGAGCTGACCTACCTCTCCGGCGGGCCGAGCGTCATCCCTGAAAGCACACTGCTCGCGGGCGACGCTGATATCGCCCTGACCAGCCCGGACACCACGATCTCCGCGATCGTCGACCAGGGCGCCCCATTCGTAATCATCGGAGCGCAGTACCAGCAGAATCCCCTTGGCGTGGTCAGCCTCAGCTCGAGTGGCATTGCCGGGCCGGCCGATCTGGTCGGGAAAACGGTGGCCGTTCCGGATGTCAGCCGCCTCGCCTTCGACGCCATGCTCACCATCAACGGCATCGACCCCGCCGAAGTGACTGTCGTGCCATATGCCTACGACCCGACCCCGCTCGTCAGCGGCGAGGTGGACGCTACGGTCGACTTCGTCACCAACGTCCCCTTCTCGATCGAGGAACTGGGCGCGGAGGCGGACTCGTTCACCTTCTACGAGGCGGGCTTCCGGATCCCGACGGACACGGTGGTCGTAACCCGCGACACCCTCGAAAACAACCGTGATGCACTCAAGGCTTGGCTCGCGGCGAGCGCGAAGGGCTGGGAGGAGAACTTCGCAGACCCCGACGCCTACCCGCCGAAGTTCGAGAACACCTGGTTCTCGGGCACTGGTCGCACCATTGCGAATGAGATCTACTTCAACAACGCCCAGAAGCCGCTGATCGAGAATGCCGACGGGATCTTCAAATTGTCCGACGAGGCGATTCAGGACACGATCGACTCCCTGGCGGCCGTCGGCATCACGGCGACCACCGATATGTTCGACATGTCTCTATTCGACTGACGCCGAGTGCGGCCCGACCGGTCAGTAATCCGGGAGGGCCGCATCCGTCAGCCAGCGCCGCCGAGATCAGGAACGCAGATGACATCCCAGGCACCGGCCGCCTACGTGCAGGTCACCACTGCCCTCCGCAGGCTCGCTCTCGCCGAGTCCTGGGAAACTGACGGCATGCTGCCGCCGGAGCCGGTGCTGATAGAGCGGTTTCAGGTGAGCCGCGGCACGCTGCGCCGCGCGACCGCGGAACTCGTGCGCGAAGGGCTCCTGCGACCGGACCGCGGACGCGGTACCTACGTGAGCCGGCAGATGCAACTGCGGGTCCTGATGCGGGATGTGCTGGTCCAGATCGCGATCCCGGACAGCCGGTGGCATCTGGACGTGCTTCGCTTCGTGCCCGACTTCGATGGCTCCCGCCTCGCTCAGGAGCGCATCCGCGCCATGGACGCTTACCTGAACGCCCGCGTGGTGTTCATCGCCCCGGACAACAGCCTCAACGGTCTCATCCGCGACTCGCTGGATGACGGAAAGCAGGTTGTCGTGCCGACGTATGCGATGCGCCGGGGCATGGTGCTGCTCGATCCGGACAGCGTGCCTGTCGAGCATCGCGAATTCGCTTCGACGCTCGACGGTCTGGAGCGTTTCGGGCACACCATGGCGGTCGATGATCTCCGCGCGCTGGGCAGAATCGACCTGATGGTGACCGGTGCGATCGCCCTCACCCGTGGCGGTGTGCACGTCGGCAGCGGCGACGCCTTCCTCGACATTGAATGGGGCATCCTGTCCACCCTCGGGCTGGTCGCCCCCGAGACCCCGGTGCTCGGTCTGGTGCACGAGCGCCAGGTCGTGGACGCGGACCTCACCCCAAAACCGCTGGACATCACGGTCGACACCATCGTCACCCCGCAGGCAGCCGTACCCACCGCGCCACACCACCCCAGACCGAAGGGCATCGTGTGGTCCCAGCTTGATGAGCAGCGGCTGGCAACTATTGCCTATCTCCGAGAACTCGAGCCCGATGATCACCCCGAATGGACGTAATGACCTCATGAAAACCGACTCGGCACAGTTCTACCGCGACCGGATCTGGGAGACCCTCAACCGGGTCGGCCGACCCGACTCACGCTTCCACTGGGACTTCTCCTCTTTCATCGCGGACTTCGAGGGAAGCGATCGCGCCACAGCGCGGATCCTGGAACTCGCGGCCTGGCAGGAATCCTCACGGGTCTTCATCACACCGGACAACTCGACGGAGCTGCTCCGACGCGAGGCCATCAGGGCAGGCAAGACTCTCCTCTGCACGACGTACGGCATCCGGCGCGGATTCCTTCAGCTTGACCCGGCGACCGTGCCCGCCGACGAGGTGAGTTACGCGGCCACTCTCGATGGGCTCGACCGATATGCGGCGCCGGTGACTCTCGCGGAGCTGAGGGGCACGGCTGCGCTGCGCCTTCTGGTCACCGGAGGTTCCGCCATCAGCAGGAACGGTATCCGGGTCGGCAAGGGGCACGGCTACTTCGACCTGGAATGGGCGATGCTCTCCGAGATCGGCCTGACCACGACCCGGTCGGAGATCGTTGATGTAGTGCATGATGACCAGGTGATCGATGACGTGCTGCGGGGCGAGCGGCACGACGTCCCGGTCGACTGGATCGTGACCCCCACGCGCGCCATCCACGTGGAGGGGCTCAAGCGGCCGGTCGGCCGGGTGTACTGGGACCTCATCCCGGGGACCGAGCACGAGAACCTTCCGCCGATCAACGAGCTGCGTGCCGCCGCGACCGAGGCGAAGGGATCCGGTGCGTGACCGGCATCGACGTGGCGGGCGTGTCCCGTCGTTACGGAGGCGCCGACGGCGTGCTCGCGCTCGATCGGGTGGACCTCCATCTCGCCGACCACTCGTTCACGACGCTGATCGGCGCGTCCGGGTGCGGCAAGTCCACACTTCTGCGGCTGCTCGGAGATCTTGACGCGCCGACGGAGGGCACCATCCGAATCGATGGCGAAGACCCCTCCGTGCTGCGCAGGGCGGGCCGGATAGGCGTCGCCTTCCAGGACCCCTCCCTGCTGCCGTGGCGTTCCACGCGCCGCAACATCGCGCTGACCCTCGAGGCGTCGGGACGCCCCGTCGATCGATCGCGCATCGACGCGCTGATCGACCTGGTCGGGCTCGCCGGGTTCGAGAACGCGAAGCCGGGCCAGCTCTCGGGCGGCATGCGCCAGCGGGTGTCGATCGCCCGAGCGCTCGTGCTGGAACCCCAACTCCTGCTGCTCGACGAGCCCTTCGGGGCACTCGACGAGCTGTTGCGGACCGCAATGAACGTGGAACTGCAGCGCATCTGGCTGGAACAGCGGAACACCACGGTGATGGTGACGCACTCGATCTCCGAAGCGGTGTTCCTCTCGGACCAGGTCATCATCATGGGAGCACGGCCGGGCACGGTCGTCGAGATGGTCGACATCGGCTTCGAGCGCCCCCGGAACGCCGCCCTGATGCGGTCGGCCGAGTTCCACGCGCTCTGCGATCATGTTTCCGAGCGACTTGCCGTCGCGATCGCCGCGAGCGCTGGGCGAGCGCCCGACGACTTGGGCGCCGGCGCCCTCGATCCCGCGCCGACGCCATGACGGCCGGCAAGGTCAGCGCGTGGCGCAGTGCGATCGTGTTCGTCGCTCTCGCGGCGGTCTGGGAGCTGCTGGGACGATTCGGGCTCGTCGCCGGCGGGGCATTCCCGCCGATCTCCGCCATCATCGCGTCGTGGGTAGAGAACGCGGACATCTACCCGGCGCACATTGCTGCGACCGTGAGCACCGCGGGTACCGGGTTCCTCATCGGGAACGCCGTCGCCATCGTGTTGGCTGTGGTCTTCATCCTCGCTCCACCATTAGAGCGATTGCTCCGACCGCTCACCGTCGTGCTGTTCTGCCTGCCCGTCGTGGTGGTTGCGCCGATCCTCGGGGTCGCGTTCGACGGCGACTGGCCGAAGATCGCGCTGTCGATCCTCTTGGTCTTCTTCCCGACCATGATCGCAACGGTCGTCGGTCTCCGGAGCGCCCCGGGAGATGCGATCGGGGTGGTCACGGCATCGGGCGGCGGAACGCTGCGGGCACTCCATCTAGTGCGCCTGCGGGCTGCGCTCCCGGATTTGCTGTCGGGCATTCAAATCTCGGCCCCGGCGGCGATCCTAGGGGCCATCCTGGGGGAGTTTCTCGGCGGCGGCAAAGGTCTCGGCGTGTACCTCATCGGATCGATGGGCCGGGGACATCCGGAGACCATCTGGGCGATCGGGCTGGTCGCCACGATCCTCTCCGCGATCGTCTATGCGCTCGTCGGTCTCGTGCGCCGTGCGATCGGCGCCCACAACACCCACCCGAGCGCCGACGCCGCCGCAGCGCTCAGCCGGGAGCGCCGCCAGCGGAGCCATGCCGGCCGAGCTGTTGCCGGTGGGTTATGGACGATCGGCGGACTGCTGGTCCTGACGGGTGCCTGGTTCGGCTTCATCGCATCGACCGGCCTCCCGCGCACCCTCATGAATTCGCCCGTCGACGTGTTCAGCGCATTCTTCCTGTCGCCCTCCGCGAATGAAACCCGCTCGGAGGTGCTCACCGCCCTCGCCGCTAGCATCGGGCCGGCGTTGGTCGGCACCGCCGCGGGCATCGCGCTCGCGCTCGTACTCGCGGTTGCACTGAGTACGTTCCCCGCCGTCGCGCGCGGCGTCATGCCGCTGGCCTTCGTCAGCCAGACCATCCCGCTGGTGGCCCTCACCCCCCTGATCGCCCTCCTGCTTGGCCGCGGCGTGGTCACCGTCATCGCGGTGACTGTGTCGGTGACCTTCTTCCCGAGTCTCGTGACGATGATTCAGGGCATCACCACTTCGCCAACAGGCCCCCTCGACGTGATGCGCTCGGTCGACGCCGGGTGGTGGGCGGTGCTGACCAAGGTGACGTTGCCGAATGCTCTGCCCCACCTGCTCGCATCCGTCAGGCTCGCGGTACCGCGCGCGCTGACCGGCGTCATCATCGCGGAGCAGTTCATCACGGGAACGGGCCTCGGCGGTCTGCTCGGTATCTCGCGCGGCTATCTCGACTATCGGATGATGTGGGTGATCGCGACGGTCGTCGCCGTGGTCTCGCTCATCGTTTACGCGATCGCCCAAGCGGCGGAGAGTTCCATTCTCGCGCGCCGCGCGTAGTGCCAGTCCATGAAGATCCCCGTCGCCCAGAAAGGATTCTGATGCCCGCGCCGACAACGAATGCCGCGATCGCGACCTTGCCCAAGGTTGAGCTGCACCTCCATATCGAGGGGACGCTGGAACCGGAGCTCATCTTCGAGCTCGCCGCGCGCAATGGGATCACCCTGCCGTACGACATCGGGCAGCTCCGGCAGCGCTACCAGTTCACCGACCTGCAGTCCTTCCTCGACCTGTATTACGAGAACTCGGCCGTGCTGCAGACCGAACAGGACTTCGCTGACCTCACCCGGGCCTATCTGCGCCGGGCGAGAGCGGCGGGCGTTCGCCATGCCGAGATCTTCATGGATCCGCAGGGCCACACCTTGCGCGGCGTGGACCTCGCCACCTGCGTCAACGGGGTCGCTGGTGCGCTGGCGCGAAGCCGGGAGGAGTTCGGCATTTCTACGGCGCTGATCATCGCGTTCCTGCGCGACCGGCCCGCCTCCGAAGCAATGCGGACCCTCGAACAACTGCTGGCGATGGATGCCCCGTTCATCGCTGTGGGCCTCGACTCGGCTGAGGTCGGCCACCCGCCGTCCGACTTCGCTGAGGTGTTCGCTCTCGCGCGGGCGAACGGCAAATTCTGCGTCGCCCACGCTGGTGAGGAGGGCCCCCCGGAGTATGTGTGGCAGTCCCTCAAACTGTTGGAGGTCACCCGAATCGACCACGGCATCCGCAGCATGGAGGATCCCGCCCTCGTCGACTATCTCATCGAGCGGGAAGTCCCGCTCACGGTTTGCCCACTGTCGAACGTGCGACTTCGCGCGGTCGACACCCTCGCCGATCATCCGCTGCCGGA
>DGBM01000137.1:3852-9452 GCA_002384765.1 Demequinaceae bacterium UBA4004 | reverse complement strand
TCATGGAGCACATCGAGGAGGCGGGAATCCACTCCGGGGACTCGGCGTGCGTGTTGCCCCCGGTGACGTTGTCGGCGGCGGATCTTGACCGCATCCGGGTCTCGACGGAGGCGCTGGCGCGCGGCATCGGCGTCCGGGGACTCATGAACGTGCAGTTCGCGCTCGCCAGCGACGTGCTGTATGTCCTGGAGGCGAACCCGCGAGCATCCCGGACCGTGCCGTTTGTGGCAAAGGCGACCGGAGTTGCCCTGGCCAAGGCGGCCGCGCGCGTCATGCTGGGCGCCACCATCGCGGAGTTGAAGGCGGAGGGAATGCTTCCAGAACTCGACGCAAGCGTGTACGACGATCACGCTCGCATCGCCGTCAAGGAGGCCGTGCTGCCGTTCAAGCGCTTCCGCACGCATGGCGGCCTTGCGGTGGACTCCATTCTTGGCCCCGAGATGCGGTCCACCGGCGAAGTCATGGGGTTCGATGAGACCTTCCCGCTCGCGTTCGCGAAGTCGCAGGCCGGCGCCATCGGCGGTCTGCCGCTGTCCGGCACCGTCTTCGTCTCGACGGCGGACCGTGACAAGCGGGCCATCACCTTCCCGGTGGCACGGCTCCATCAGTTGGGATTCTCCATCCTGGCAACGGAGGGAACGCGCCGAGTTCTGTCGCGACACGGAATTCCCTCCGAAGTGGTCCGCAAGAAGTCTCAGGGCAAGGGACCTGACGGGGAGCCCACCATCGTGGACCTCATCAATGACGGATACATCGACATGGTTGTCAACACCCCGTCCGGTCAAGGCGCGCGCGCAGACGGCTATGAGATCCGCGCAGCCGCCACGGCGGCGGACGTGGCGATCATCACCACCACGCAGCAACTTGCGGCGGCGGTCCAGGCGATCGAGGCGCTCCAGCGAGGGCGCTTTGAGGTGATGAGCCTGCAAGATGTGGCGCGAGACATCGCATCGATGAGAACGCCCAGGTAGAGTGGCCCCTAATACAAGACGTGGGTTCTGGAGGCAAGGAACGGAGGTCCCATGACATTCGGTGCGCGACTCGACGCGGCAATCCGACAGTGGGGCCCTCTGTGTGTCGGCATCGACCCTCATCCGGAGTTGCTCGCCCGATGGGGTCTGACGGACACCGCGGAATCGTTGGTGGCCTTCTCGGATGCCGTGCTGGAGGCCTCGGCGGGATCGGTGGCGGCCGTCAAGCCCAATGCGGCCTTCTATGAGCGCCACGGAGCCAGGGGAGTGGCCGCGTTGGAGCACACGCTCAAGAATGCCAAGGAAAAGGGGCTGCTGTCGATCCTCGACGTCAAACGCGGAGACATCGGATCGACCATGGAAGGTTATTCCGACGCGTATCTCGCCCAGGGCGTGCCGCTCGAGGCCGACGCGATCACGGTCTCCCCGTATCTGGGTTTTGGATCCTTGCGACCCGCCTTCGAGTTGGCCGCGCACACGGGCAAGGGAGTGTTTGTGCTCGCACTGACCTCCAACCCGGAAGGCGCGTCGGTGCAGCACGCGACCGACGCGAACGGCGTCTCCGTGGCGCGTGCGATCGCGGAAGGAGCCGCCGACCTGAACGCTGGCGCTACCCCGATGGGCTCGATCGGGCTCGTCGTGGGGGCGACCGTCGGGGATGCCGTGCGTGAGCTCGGTATCGATCTTGTCGCCGTCAACGGACCACTCCTTTCCCCAGGCGTGGGCGCCCAAGGCGCAAGCCCGGCGGAAGTCGCGCAAGTGTTCGGCGCAGTCCGTTCCCGAGTGCTCGTGACTCAATCGCGGGGGATCTTGGTGGCAGGACCGTTTGTGGAGAAGTTGAGAGGCGCCATTCAGGCCGCAGCCGGAGCGGCTCAGTACGCTTTGGGCACGGTGGAGGCAGGCGAGTAACGCCGCGAGTCCCACGGCGTTTCAACAAGGAGGTGGCATGGCTACACCGGAACTCAGTGACGAGCAGCGCGCTCAGGCTCTCGTCAAGGCGACCGCGGTGCGCAGCGCGCGCCGCGCTTTCAAGGAGAGTTTGTCTCACGGTGAGATGAACCTCAGCGAGGCTATCAGGCAGGCAAAGGCGGATGAAGCTCTTGCGGGCATCCGGGTGCATGACCTTCTCCAGTGCCTGCCCGGAATCGGACCCAAGCGAGCGACCCTCGTGATGGAGGACATCGGTATCTCCCGGGCCCGCCGCGTGCGGGGGCTCGGCACCCATCAAGTCGACGCTCTGGTGGCGCGCGAACGCGGATGAGCCGACTCGTCGTCGTGGCCGGCCCCTCGGCCGTGGGCAAGGGCACCTTGGTCGCAGCACTCAAGGAGCGCATGCCCGAGGTGTGGGTCTCGGTCTCGGCGACGACGCGGCCCGCGCGGCCGTCCGAGCGCGACGGCGTGCATTACTACTTTGTATCCCCAGAAGAGTTCACGCGCATGGCCGACCGAGGCCAGCTGCTCGAATGGGCGGTCGTGCACGGCATCCACCGGTACGGCACGCCGCGGGCTGCCGTGGAGGAGCGGCTGGCCCGCGACATTCCGGTGGTGCTGGAGATCGATCTTCAGGGTGCGCGGCAGGTCAGGCAGGTGATGCCGGAGGCGCTCTTCGTGTTCGTGGCGCCACCCTCATTCGAGGCGCTCGTTGATCGTCTTGAAATCCGTGGCACCGAGTCCGCCGAGGAGCGCGAACGGAGATTGCGGACCGCTAGGGAGGAGTTGGCGGCCGCGAGCGAGTTCGACATCACGCTCGTCAACGACCGCTTGGAGGACGCCGTGAAGCAGTTGCAGGCGATTGTGGCCTCAGCAGGCTAAGATGGGTGGCGCTGTCTGCCTCAAGGTGGGCGCGAGCGAGGAGAGGATTGACGTTGTCTGGAACCGTTGCACACCCCGAGGGCATCACCAACCCGCCCATCGACGAGTTGCTTGCAAAGGTGGACTCCAAGTACGCGCTCGTGATCTACGGCTCCAAGCGTGCCCGCCAGATCAACGCGTACTACGAGGCGCTTGGCGAGGGCCACTTTGAAAACGTCGGCCCACTGGTTGAGGCCGACAGCACCGACAAGCCGCTCTCCGTCGCCTTGCGCGAGATCAACAACGGCAATCTTCTCGTTCTCGGCGAGCACGAGGTCTAGCCCGCGATGCGGGTGCTGCTGGGCGTCACCGGCGGCATCGCGGCCTACAAGGTCGCACTGGTGGTGCGCCGCCTCAAAGAGGATGGTCACTCGGTGCGCGTGATCCCCACGGAGTCGTCTCTTCAGTTTGTGGGACGCGCCACCTGGGAGGCGCTCACGGGCGAACCCGCCCGATCGGGAACCTTTGAAAACGTGCCCTCCGTCGAGCACATCATGTTGGGCCAGCGTGCTGACGTGGTGCTCATCGCCCCCGCCACCGCCAATTTCTTAGCGTCGATGGCCGCGGGTGAGGCCCGGGATCTGCTGGGAAACGCGCTGCTCGCCACCACCGCCCCCGTGGTCGTGGCGCCCGCGATGCACAGCGAGATGTGGCGCAACCCTGCGACCGAGGCGAACATCGCGACACTCGTGGCGCGCGGTGTTCACGTGATCGAGCCTGCGGTGGGCCGACTGACAGGCGCCGACTCCGGGCCGGGACGGCTTCCCGAACCGGAAGACCTGGTAGCGGCGCTCTACGCGGTCGCCGGCCGTATGCAAATCGACACACACGCAGCCTCCGCCGCCACACGTGAGTGGGGCGACCTTGGCGACGTCCGCGTCGTGATCTCCGCCGGCGGCACCCGGGAGCCCATCGACGCCGTCCGATTCCTTGGCAACCGATCCTCGGGCCATCAGGGCTTTGCGCTCGCCGAGGCCGCCCGAGAGCGCGGCGCGGACGTCACCGTCGTGGCGGCCAACGTGTCGTTGCCGCTGGGCGAGGGCATCTCGCGCATCGACGTGGAGACATCCTCGGAGTTGGCCGATGCGGTGCGGAGCGCTGCCAGCGGGGCCGACGTGGTCATCATGGCCGCGGCAGTGGCCGACTTCCGACCGGCCGAGTCCAGCGCCGTCAAGATCAAGAAGGACGGGCACCCCCGCGTGCTTGAGCTCGTCGAAACCGAGGACATCCTGCGGTCCCTCATCGAGTCAAAGTCTTCACACCAGATCATGGTGGGGTTCGCCGCCGAGACGGGCGACGGCGCGGGAAGCGTCCTCGATCATGGGCGCGCCAAGGCGGTGCGCAAGGGCGCGGATCTGCTGGTCGTCAACCCCGTGGGCGCGACCGTCGGCTTCGGCAATGTCCCCACTACGGTGACGATTCTCGACGCGACGGGTGAGGTGGTCGGCACCAGCAGTGGCACCAAACTGGTTGTCGCACACGCCATCCTCGACCAGGTGGCCGCGCGGCTCCCGCGATAGCCCGCCGAGCCGTTCCACCGGGCGGCTTCATGTCGGAGGTGACAAGTATGCTGAACGCTATGTCTTTGCGCCTGTTCACTTCCGAGTCTGTGACCGAGGGACACCCCGACAAAGTCTGTGATCAGGTCTCTGACGCCATTCTGGATGACATGCTGCGCCAGGACCCCATGTCACGGGTTGCGGTCGAAACCATGGTGACCACTGGCCTTGTCCACGTCGCCGGCGAGGTGACCACCGAGGCCTATGTCGACATTCCTTCCACCATCCGGGCGGTGGTGAGGGACATCGGCTACACGTCGTCGAGCATCGGCTTTGACGCGGATTCTTGCGGCGTCTCCGTGTCCATCGGCGAGCAGAGTCCCGACATCTGGTTGGGGGTCGGCCAGGCGACGGATACCGATGCGATCGAGTTGGGCGCGGGAGACCAGGGCCTGATGTTTGGCTACGCGTGCAGGGACACGGCCGAACTCATGCCGTTGCCCATCGCCATGGCACATGCGCTGACGTTCCGCCTGGCCCAAGTGCGCAAGGAGCAGGTTATCGAGGGCCTGAGGCCCGATGGCAAGGCCCAGGTGACCATCGGATACGACGGCGACACGCCGATTTCCGTGGACACCGTGGTGGTCTCCACCCAGCACCGCGAGGGCGGCAACATCGACGATCTCCGCCAGGAGGTCGAGGCGGCGGTCATCGCGCCCGTGCTCGCGCGCTACAACCTCGATTCGTCCGGCCACCGTTCCCTCATCAACCCCACCGGGCGGTTTGAGATTGGGGGTCCGATGGGCGACGCCGGGCTGACCGGACGCAAGATCATCGTCGACACCTACGGCGGCATGGCGCGACACGGCGGCGGCGCCTTCTCCGGCAANNGGCAAGGACCCGTCGAAGGTGGACCGCTCCGCGGCCTACGCGATGCGCTGGGTGGCCAAGAACATCGTCGCCGCCGGTCTTGCCGACCGCTGCGAGCTCCAAGTTGCCTACGCCATCGGCACGGCAACGCCCGTGGGCCTCTATGTCGAGACGTTCAACACGCACACGGTGGATCCCGAGCGCATCGTCAAGGCGGTGCGGGAGGTGTTCGACCTGCGCCCATCCGCCTTGATTGCGCAGCTAGACCTGCGTCGGCCGATCTACCGGTCGACCGCCAGCTACGGCCACTTTGGGCGGGAGCTGCCAGACTTCACGTGGGAGCGCACGGACCGCGCCGACGCTCTCGCCGCGGCGGTCTAGTGATCGCGAGGGTCGTCGTCGACAGCCC
>DGBM01000137.1:325-3842 GCA_002384765.1 Demequinaceae bacterium UBA4004 | reverse complement strand
GGAGCCGTGCCTTCGTTCACGCAGCACGCGTTGGACTTGGCAGCGGCGATCGCGGAGCGCTACGGCGGCTCGCTGTGGGATGTGCTGAGGCTCATGGCGCCCGCGCGCGTGGCCTCCGTCGAGAAACTCGATTGGGAGGGCATGGCGCGGCAGAACCTGGACGCGACGTCGGTCGCGGCGTGGAGGGGCGTGTCCGCCGAGCATGGGCTGCCCACGGCCGCTGGGAGTCGCTCGGCGTGGGCGGCGCCGCCCGCCAATGCGGCCGCAGCCCCTGCGGAGGCGTTACTGGCGTGGGCGCTCGCCGCGATCGCTGATGGCGGCACGGCGATCGTGGTGGTTCCCGACGCTCGGGCCGCCCAGGCCGTCGCCGCCCAGGCCGTCGCCGCAGGGTTGCACCGGTGGACGGCGCGTTCGGGCGGGCAGTTCGCATTGCTCGACGCGGACGAGGGGCCGTCGGTTCGATACGGCTCTTACCTGGCCGCCATGCGGGGACTCGCCGGACTCGTGATCGGCACGCGGTCCGCCGCGTGGCAACCCGTACCCGACCTGACGGCGATTGCCATCTGGGATGAAGGATCCACCACGTTCTCCGAGCCGCGTGCGCCCTACCCGCACGCACGCACGGTCGCCGCCATGCGGGCCCAAGACACGGGCGCGTCGTTCCTGGCCGCGGGTTACGCGCTGTCTGCGGACGCCGTGGCACTCGTGGAACACGGCTTTGCGCACCGGGTCGGCACGGTGCCTGCGCGCGACGCGCTGCCCCGCGTGGACATCGTTGGTCCCGAGCGTCGCGTGCGCGAGGGTGGACAGGGCAAGCACTGGATGCCCGGCTCCGTGTGGGCCCCGCTCCTCGCCTCCGCGCGGCAGGGCGTGGGGGGCATCCTCGTGCCTCAAGCGGGCTATGCGAGCGGTCTGAGATGTGCACGATGCTCCGCGTGGGCCGAATGCGCCGAATGCGGCGGCGATCTGCAACGGTCGTCGGGCGAGGGCACGCCGCGCTGCCGGGAATGTGGATCAGAGGCGGCCCATTGGCATTGCCCAGAGTGCCAGGGCTACCGGCTCATGCCTGCGGGCCTTGGCGTGGAGAGGCTGGCCGCCCAGGTTGCCAAGATGGCCCCCGACGTACCGATGGTGGTGTCGTCGTCCGGCACGGGCATCGTCGCCGACGGCGCGGTCACGTCGGGACTGGTGGTGGCCACTCCCGCAGCACTTCCGGCCGTGGCCGACGGCTACGGTCACCTAGCCATCATTGGGGCGCGCGTCAACGTGGGCGAAGGGCTTGGCGCGGAGTATGCGACGGTGCGCCGCTGGATGAACGCCGCCGCCTTGACGGCCCGGCGGTCCTCCGGCGGGGCGGTGAGCGTGGTGGGGGAGGTGCCCGAGCCCGTCCGCAGCGCACTGGTGACGTGGGACGGCTGGGAGACCGGAGCAGAGGATCTCGCGCAGCGGCAGCAGCTGGGGCTGCCTCCGCACCGCAGAGCCATGAGGTTAGAGGGACCGCCCGATGCGATTGATGCCTTTGCCGAAGCCGCAAAGGGCCTGTCGTACGACCTCGCGCGGGACGCCGAGGGTGCCTGGGTCCTGTCAGGACGCGGAGTGATGCCCGCGCTCGTGAGTGCCGCCCGCGCCGTGGCCGTCGCACGATCGGCAGCGTCGGCCCCGCCCCTGTTCCTGCGAGTCGACGCAGTTCCGGGAACGTAGCCGGCGCCTACGATGGAGCCCATGCGTCTGATCTTCGCCGGAACTCCCGAGGTGGCGCTGCCATCCCTCCAAGCCCTCGTTGACGGGGGCCACGAGGTCGCTCTGGTGGTCACGCGGCCAGACGCAAAGGGAAAGCGCGGCAGCGCCACGCACCCCAGTCCCGTGAAGATGCGCGCGCTCGAGCTTGGCCTTGAGGTCGCGACTCCCGCCAACGCGTCCGAACCCGCATTCGTCGAGCGTGTGCGCTCCGTGCAGGCCGATGCCGCCGGGGTGGTCGCGTACGGTCAGATCTTGCGTCCCGCCTTGCTGAAAGCAACGCGCTTGGGTTGGGTGAACCTGCACTTTTCGGTGCTTCCGGCCTGGCGGGGAGCCGCGCCCGTGCAGCGCGCCATCCAGGCCGGCGACGACGTCACGGGCGCCTCCACCTTCCTGATCGAGGAGGGACTCGACACGGGACCGCTGATCGGGCAGGCCACCGAGCGCATTCGCCCCGCGGACACCGCGGGAGACCTGCTCACACGCCTGGCGACGGTGGGCGCGCCGCTGCTGAAAGACTCTCTCGAGGCACTGGGCGCAGGCGTCGCGCAGCCCGTCGCGCAGCCCGACGAGGGGGTCAGCCACGCGGCCAAGCTCACTCGCCGCGACGCGCTCATCCGTTGGGACCTGCCCGCACACGTGGTGGACCGCGCCATCAGGGCGTGTACGCCCGCCCCGGGCGCCTGGACCACTCTGCCCGATGGCTCCACGGCGAAGGTGGGGCCGGTGACGGTGACGGGCGCAGCTTCCACCACGCCGGGTCTGTTGCGAGCGGACGCAGAGGGAGTGACCGTGGGCACCGGCAGCGCGCCGGTGCGCATGTCGTGGATCCAGCCCGCGGGCAAGAAGGCGATGGACGCCGGTGACTGGTGGCGGGGAGCCCGATGGGGCGAAACCGCCCAGCTGGGCGAGGCATGAGCGACCCACAGCGCCGCGCGGCGCTCGACTGTGTCCTTGCCGTAGAAGTCGACGGGGCCTACGCGAATCTGGCCATGCCGGGCATCCTGCGGCAGGCACGCCTTGGCGGCCGTGAGGCGGCATTCGCGACCGAATTGGCATATGGCGCGTTGCGCATGAGCGGCCTGTATGACGCCGTCATCGCCAAGGCGGCCAACAGGCAGCCCGACTCCCTTGACGTCACCGTGCGCGCCGTGCTGTGGCTGGGCGCACACCAAGCGCTGTCGATGAGCACCCCCACGCACGCCGCCGTATCCGAAACTGTCGAGCTCGCGAAGGCCGCCGGAGCCGGCCGGGCAAGCGGCCTGGTCAACGCGGTGATGCGGCGCATCGTCGAGCGGGATCGTGAGGCGTGGCTGGCCGTGGTCGCCGGGGGTCATGGGAGGGCGGCGGTCGCCACCCGGCATTCCCATCCCGTGTGGATTGTCGCGGAACTGGAGAGGTCCCTGGCGGCGCGGGGGCGCGCGGACGAGGTCGAATTGCTTCTTGCCGCACACAACACGCCAGCGGCGGTCACCTTGGCGGCGCGCCCGGGTCTCGCGGACAGGAATGCGGTCGCACGTGCGACGGGTGGAGAACCCACGGCCCTGTCGCCTTACGGGGTCACTCTTGGGGGCGGTGCGCCGCGAGGTCTCGCCGACGTTGATGCGGGACTGGTGGGCGTTCAGGACGAAGGCAGTCAGGTGGTGGCGGCCGCGCTCACGTCGGACGCGGCTCGACCGTCGTCACCGGGAGAGCGGTGGCTCGATGCGTGCGCCGGGCCGGGGGGCAAGACGGCCCTCTTGGGTGCCATTGCGGCTCGGCGGGGGGCCCGTGTGGACGC
>DGBM01000137.1:0-310 GCA_002384765.1 Demequinaceae bacterium UBA4004 | reverse complement strand
CGCAGACCCGAATCGCGGTGGCGGAGGACGCCGGAGGATCTTCACGATCTCACCGAACTCCAAGCGAGGCTGTTGCGTCATGCAGGGCGAATGCTCGCCCCTGGCGGCGTGATCGCCTACGTCACGTGCTCTCCGGTGTTGTCCGAAACGACGGCAATCGTCGCGGCGTCCGGTCTGCGACGCCTCGACGCTCGGGCGGGGATCGCGGATGTCACCGGGACAGATGTCGACCAATGGGGCCCTGACATGGACGTGCAGATGTGGACACACGTTCATGGCACCGACTCGATGTACTTGGCGATGCTCACGG
>DGBM01000261.1:7235-8078 GCA_002384765.1 Demequinaceae bacterium UBA4004 | reverse complement strand
GAGCGCCGCGTGGCGCTGTACCGCCCAGACCAACCCGCGCTTGATCTATCGGGGCGCACGGCGGTCATCGTCGACGACGGCGTCGCCATGGGAGGCACGATGCTCGCGGCGATCGATGTGGCTCGGGCGCTGGGCGCCCCACGCATCGTGGTCGCGGTCGGCGTGGCCCCGCACGATGCCGCGGACCGGTTGCGAGCCGCGGCGGACGAGGTCCTCGTGGCACTCAGCCCCCACGAATTCTCATCCGTCGGCCAGTGGTATCGCGACTTCTCGCAGGTCCCGGATGACGAGGTGGTGCGCCTGCTTGTGGGAGCCTGAACCTAGGCGCGTCATCGACGAAACGGTAGAGGCGTCCTTCAACGCAAGGAGCATCGGTGAGACCGAACCCCGACTACGCCATGACGGACCTCGCGGACGTCGCCGCCCTGCTCCATGACCACCCGTGGTGCACCATCGTCTCCCACGTTCCCGGCCGCGGCATCGTCGCCTCGCACTACCCGGTCTTGGTGGACGACGATGCGGACGGGTTTAGCGTGTTCAGTCACGTGGGCAAGCCGGATGAGCGCCTTCACGAGTTGGGGGAGCACGAACTCACGATCATCGTCGAGGGACCCCAGGGCTACATCTCGCCGGGTTGGTACGGGGTCTCGCCAGCGGTGCCCACCTGGAATTTTGTGGTGGCCCACCTGACGGGCACACCCGAGGTGGTGTCGCTCGAGGAGAACCTCCGGCTCATGGACCGGCTCGTCGACTTCTTTGAGGATCAGGCCGAGACCCCCACCGGGCTTCACGCCAGCGCGGCCAACACCGCCTACGCCAAGCGCATCGTCCACGGCACCGTGG
>DGBM01000261.1:0-7043 GCA_002384765.1 Demequinaceae bacterium UBA4004 | reverse complement strand
GTAGTCGTCGGAATCTCAGAGGGCAGGGTTCAAGGCGTCGATGCCGAGCCCCAACGCGTTAATGCGATCCGGCAGTCTTCCATCGATTTCATCCGTCCCCCGGTTCCCTTGAAGGTCGAACTTCTCGAATGTAGGACTAGCACAGGTCAATCCGACCACGTGATCGTGATCTCCGTTCAGCCGAGTGAAGTCGTGCATGAAACTGCGGATGGTCAGTGCTACTTGCGAGTTGGCGATGAGACACGCAAACTTACTTTTGCCCACCGACAGGAACTTGAGTTTGATCGGGGACATGCCAAGTACGAAGCGCAGCGACTCGCAGGGCGAACGTTAGCGGACCTTGACGGAGGCCTCGTCGTCTCGTACAAGAAGGCTGCGGGAGCTTCTGCACCCACGGAGCAGTTCTTGGCGAGTCGTGGGTTGCTAACCCAGCAACTCGAGGTGACCAACGGGGCATACCTCCTCTTCGCTCGTCACCCGCAAGACATGTTTCCCAACGCGCATGTCCGCGTGCTCAAGTTCCTGGGAACGACGAGGGGTACCGGCGCTCGTCTTGCGCTCGACGAGGATGCGGACTTTCGGGTAGAGGGTCCGATTCCCGCGGTGATTTCCCGAGCGGCGAGCATCGTCGAAGATCTGATGCCTGTACGGAGAGCGCTCGGACACGAGGGGCTCTTCGTGGGCGAGCCGATCGTGCCACGCGAAGCATGGCTGGAGGGGCTCGTCAACGCTGTTGTGCATCGGTCCTACAGCATCGCTGGCGACAGTATTCGGGTCGAGATCTATGAAGACCGCATCGAGATCGTGAGCCCGGGACGATTCCCCGGACTCGCCGACTTGACCAAGCCTCTCGACGTGGTTCGGTACGCTCGCAACCCAAGAATCGCGCGTGTATGCGCCGACCTGAGGATCACACAGGAACTCGGCGAGGGCATCCATCGGATCTTTGACGAGATGAGATCTCGTGGCCTAGAGGACCCTCTCTACGAACAGGGAAGTTCCCATGTGCGGTTGACATTGTCATCACGCCAGCGTCTGAACGACCAGGTTGCGGGGAACCTCGCTGTAGCGGCGCGAGAGATGCTGAGGGATATCCGTCGCGCAGCTCGTCCGGTGACGACTGGTGATGTTGTGGAGATTACCGGGCGTTCGCGGCCAACGGTGTTGAAGCACTTGAATGTGTTGCGCGAGGTAGGACTGATCAAGTGGGTCGGTACGAACTCGAACGATCCGACTGCAACATGGGAGCCGACGGACTAACGAACTCTAAAGGTCTTTGTATAAGTAACCCTTTAGGGTGGTTCGTCGGCCACGCACCCAGCGACTCGTGCTGACACCCTTGCCAGGGCTAGGGCCGCTGGGAGAAACGCTCCAGCAGTTCGCCGTCGCCGGCGACCACCAACAGGTCGTCCGGACGGATCGTGGTGTCACGGCCCGCGTACTCGAAGTCCTCGCCCGGCGTCTTCACACCAATGACCTGGATCCCGTACTTGTTGCGCAGGTCCAGCTCGCTCAACGTGAAGTTGTGGGTCTCCTTGGGCGGCCGCATCTTCACGATGGTGAAGCCGTCTTCGACCTCGATGTAGTCGAGCATCTTGCCGCCCACGGAGTGCGCGACCCGGGCACCAGCGTCGGCCTCTGGCAGCACGACGTGGTGTGCACCGATGCGCTCCAAGATGCGTTGGTGCTCCGTCGTGGTGGCCTTCGCCCAGATCTCCTTGATGCCGATGTCGACGAGGTTGCCGGTGATGAGCACCGACGCCTCGAGCGAGGTGCCGACCCCCACGACGGCCGCACCGAAGTCCTTCGCGCCGATCTGTTCGAGCGCGCGGGGGTCCGTGGCGTCGGCCTCAACCACGGGAAGGCGGGCGGACCACCGTTCCACAAGGTCCGGGTCACGCTCCACCGCGAGCACTTCCACGTCCATCAAGTCGAGCGTGTCCGCCAGCGCCGAGCCGAAGCGGCCCAGCCCGATGACGAGGACGCCTTGGTCTTGAGTCTCGTTAGCCAATGAGGGGCCTCTCCTTCGGATAGCGGATGACGCGCCGCCGCTTGTTCAACGCTAGCGCTGCCACCACGGTCAGCGAGCCGACACGGCCCACATACATCATGACGATCAGGGTGGCCTTGGCGTCCGAGTCAATCGAACCGGTGATGCCGGTGCTGAGCCCGCACGTCGCGTAGGCGGACACGACCTCGTACAGGGCACGGTCGAGCGGTATGTCCGTCTGCCAGAGGAACACGGTGGTTCCGAGGATCACCATGAACATGCTCACCAAGGTGACAGACACGGCCAGGCGCAGAATCTCGGTGCCGATGCGCTTGCCAAACGCCTCGATATCGCGCCGACCTCGCGCCTCCGCCCAGATGGCCAGCACCAGAACCGCCAGCGTGGTGACCCTTATTCCGCCAGCGGTTGATCCCGAACCGCCACCGATGAACATCAGCACCACTTCGAGCAGCCACGTGTGCTCCCGTGCCTGCCCGATATCGAACGAGTTGAAACCGCCGGAACGCTGGTTGATCGACTGGAAGAAGATGTTGCCGACCGTCTCGGCGCTGCTGGCGGTGCCCAGGGTATTGGGGTTGCTCCACTCGAACAGGGCAAGGAACGTGGCGGACACCAAGGCGAGTGAGGCGATGGTGACGAGCGTGAGCTTGGTGTGCAACGTCCATCGGCGCGGGTGCCGCCACTGCCGCAGGATGTTCAGGTAGACCGGAAAGCCGAGCGCTCCCACAAAGACGCCCAGGCCAATCGGTAGGAGCATCCACAGATCCGCCGAATACGGGGTCAGTCCCAGCGGGTCCGGGGAGAAGCCGGCGTTGTTGAACGCGGAGATCGCATAGAAGACGGAGTAACCAGCGGACTTGCCCAGCCCGTAGTCCAAGGTAAGGAAGCGCGGGAATAGTACGAGCGCGATGGTCGCCTCGGCGGCGGTGGAGACGATCACAATGGTCTTCAGGAGCGAACTGAGGTCGCCAAGGCCGGTGGCGCGTGCCTCGCCTGCGGCCAGGATGCGCTGCGTGAGCCCGATGCGCCGGCTCACGGCGATGCCCACGATGGACGCGAGCGTCATGATGCCGAGGCCACCAGCCTTGATCGCCACGGCAATGATTGTCAGACCTACCGGCGACCAATAGGAGCCGGTGTCGACTGTGACAAGCCCGGTCACGCAGACGGCGCTGGTGGCGGTGAACAGCGCGTCGATGAACGGCGCCCGATGGCCGGAGACGGTAGCCACGGGAAGTGATAGCAAGCCGGTGACCAGGAGGATGACCGAACCGAAGGCACCCAACGCAATGCGTGCGGGGTGTTGCAGAGCGAGTCTGTCGATCTGATCGTCGACCTTTTGGCGCATCGTTCGCTGGTGAGCCATCCCACTCCTCTCCGTCTGTTCTGTACTCCGTGGGCACCCTCGGGCTCAACGCACCTACTCTGGCACGCGCACGGGCTTGCCCTGATTGTCATCGGCACTTTTGTCGTTCTTCACAACAGTCCAGGCAGCCTCTACAGTGGGAAGGTCATTCGGCCGATAGAACCGGCGAGTGCATCAAAGGAGACTTGGGTTGTCAGAGAACACGTCCCCGCGATTCCTGACCGTCGCGGAGGTAGCCGATATGTGCCGGGTGTCGCGCATGACCGTGTACCGGTGGGTGCACAATGGCGACCTGCCCGCGGTGCGGTTCGGCAAGTCCTTCCGGGTGCCTGAGCAGGCCGCTGCGGAGTTCGTGCAACGCGCCGCCCTGACGTCCGATGTGGACGAGGATGGCGGTACGGGCGTCACCGCTGTAGGCTAAGGCACCGTGTCACGCGCCCGTCGCGTGCCTCCGCCCGTCGCAAGCATTCGATCAAGGTAGGTTCCGTGGGTTCCGTCATCAAGAAGCGTCGCAAGCGCATGTCGAAGAAGAAGCACCGCAAGTTGCTTCGCAAGACTCGCCACCAGCGTCGCAATAAGAAGTAGACGCCAACAACGCTCTGCACGTCAACAACGCTGAGCCCGTGCCCGTCAGGGGTGCGGGCTTTGTCGTGTCCGGGCCCGCCAGCCCTTGCGATGGCCCGGCTTGACTAGGATGCGTCGGGTCGCGGCGATTGCCGCCTCCGCTTGAGCGCCCGCAGAGGGGCGAGCAGGGTGTGTCCGACGCCGCGCAGGATTGTCATGACCATCCACACACACCCCGTCAGGCTTGCTCGCACAATCGAGCGTCGCCCCTGCGGGTTGCGGCCCCTGAAGTCTTGGACGGGCCAGCCGTGGCGCTTAGCGTGGCGGCGCAACCGCGAGTCGGGGTTGATCGCGCAACCGTGACCCACGGCGCCTAGCATCGGGGCGTCGTTCATGGAGTCGCCGTACGCAAAGCACCGGGAAAGGTCCAAGTCCCTGCGCGCGGCAAGCTCACGCACTGCGACCGCCTTCGCCTCACCGTGCATGAGGTCGCCGACGAGATTCCCGGTGTAGAAGCCGCCCTTGTGCTCCGCAATGGTGCCGAGTGCTCCGGTCGCCTTGAGGCGCCGCGCGATGAGGCGCCCTATCTCAAGGGGCGACGCGGTGACCAGCCACACCTCATGTCCCTGGGCGCAGTGCTCGTCAATCAGCGCCTTGGTGCCGGGGAAGATGCGCATCGCGAGGATCTCGTCGTACACCTCTTCGCCGATCGCGGCCATCTCGGCCACCGACCAGCCCTTGATGATCGACAGCGCCTCGTTGCGCACCGTTGAGATCTGCTGTTGAGACTCGCCAAACACGAGGTACTTGAGCTGCTCCCAACCGAATCGGATCAGCTCGCGGTTGCGAAAGTACCCCCGCTGCTTGAGGCCGCGCGCGATGTGGAAAGCACTGGCGCCGCGAATGATCGTGTTGTCCACATCGAAGAACGCGGCGACAGGGGTCGGCGCGACCGGCTCCTGGCGCGTCATGAGGCAAGCCTAACGGCGCTCGGCGGTGCCGTGAGCCTCGGTCCTTGCGCCAATGACCGCGCCTGCGGTCATCGCGAGGAGGGCCCCCTGGCAGCGGCCATGTTTCACGTGGCGCGAAGTCGGCCTAGGGTTGCGGTGTGAATGAGCGCGTTGTGCTGTACACCCGCAAGGATTGCCATCTGTGTGACAACGCCCGTGATCTGGTGCGCGGGGTCTGCGCCGACGAGGGCGTCGCGTGGCGAGAGGTGGACGTCGACTCGGACCCGGCGGTGCGTGCTCGCCTGAGCGACCTCACGCCCGTGGTCGAGGTGGACGGCGTCCAGGTGGGCTACTGGCGCATTCGACCGGAACTGGTGCGTCTCGCGCTTGACACGGGCCCCGGTGTGGAAGGGGACCGCGCGGTGGGGGGACAATAGTCCCATGCCGACCGTCCACCTGGTGCGTCACGGGCATGTCCACAACCCGGATGCCGTGCTCTACGGGCGCCTGCCCAATTTTCACCTGTCCGACACGGGGCGCAAGATGGCCGATGCCGTCGCCGAATACCTCGTCGACACGGGCCTTCCGGTTGCCCGAGTGATCGCCTCGCCGTTGCAGCGGGCGCAAGAGACGGCGACGCCGATAGCCCGCGCCTTCGGTCTGCCGATCGAGACTGAGCCCCGGATCATCGAGGCCGGCAACATCTACGAGGGCGAGACGCTGCCCACCAGTTTCAAGGACTTTGTTCACCCGCGCCATTGGTGGCGGCTGCGCAACCCGTGGAGGCCCTCATGGGGAGAGCCGTTCAAGGAGCAGGCCGAACGCGTGTGGTCGGCCATCCGCGATGCCGCCGCGGCCACGCCCGACGGCGACACCGTCATGGTGAGTCACCAGTTGCCCATCTGGGTGGCGCGGTTGTCGTTCGAGAAGCGGGGCTTTCTGCACGACCCTCGCAAGCGGGAGTGCGGCCTCGCGTCGATCACGTCGTTCCGCTTCGAAGACGGCGAACCCGTTCAGATGACCTACGCCACCCCCGCCGCCCACATCAAGGCGCCCACGTGACCAGGCGCGCTCGCCTGGCAGTGCTGCTCGCGGTGGTCACTGCGACGGTGCTATGGCTGGCCGCATGCGCTCCGCCCGACGCCAACACCTCGCCCGGCTACGTCTCCGGCGACGGCGCCGTGACGGAGTGGGCTGCAGGGGAGCGGCCAGGACCGGTCGAACTGACGGGCACCGGCATCGACGGCGCTTCCCTCGATCTCGCGGACTACCGCGGCCAGGTGGTCGTCGTGACCACGTGGTACGCGGCGTGCCCGCCGTGCCGGGCCGAGGCCCCCGACCTGGTCGCGCTCGACGCGGTCGACGGAGTCAGCGTGGTGGGCGTCAACGTGCGCGACGACGCCGATACCGCCAAGGCCTTCGAGCGCACCTTTGGGGTCGAGTACCCGTCGCTGGACGGGACGGACGGCACCGCGGTGGCCCAACTCCAGGGCCTCGTGGCGGTGCGGGCCGTGCCGACCGCTCTGATTCTGGACCCTGACGGGTACGTGGCGGCGCGTTCGGTGGGCCGCATCGAGCCCTCGACCCTGCGCGCGCTCGTGGAGGCGGCGTCGAACGGCACCGTGACCTCAACCATGCTCGACGCAGGAGTGGGCGAGTGATCTCCAGCATCGGCGGCACCTTTGCCGACACCGTGCTGTCGGGCTCCCTGCTTGCCGCGTTACCGGTGGCGCTCCTGGCCGGGCTGGTGAGTTTCGTCAGCCCCTGCGTCGTCCCCTTGGTGCCCGGCTACCTGGGCTACCTGTCCTCGATGGCGGGTACCACCACACCGGGACGCGCGTCGCGGCCCAAGCTGGTGTGGGGCGTGTTCCTGTTTGTGCTGGGATTCGCCTCCGTGTTTGTGGTGCTCGGAGTGGCCTTCGCGTCTGTGGGCACCCAGGTCGAGCAGCAGCTCGACATCATCACCAGGATTCTCGGCGTGCTGGTGGTGGTGATGGGGTTCGTCTTTCTGGGCTCCGTGCCCTTCATGCAGCGCGAACGGCGCATCCACCTGTCACCCAAGGCCGGCCTGTGGGGCGCGCCCCTGCTCGGGATCGTGTTCGGGCTGGGCTGGACGCCGTGCATCGGCCCCACCCTGGCCGCCGTCCTGACC
>DGBM01000151.1 GCA_002384765.1 Demequinaceae bacterium UBA4004 | reverse complement strand
GACCTCATCACCACCCCCGGCCTCATCAACGTCGACTTCAACGACGTGAAGTCCGTCATGAAGGGCGCAGGCACCGCCCTCATGGGCGTCTCCAGCGCTCGCGGCGAGAACCGCGCGCTCGTGGCCGCGGAAGGTGCGATCGCGTCCCCGCTGCTGGAGGCGTCGATCGAGGGTGCACATGGCGTGCTGCTGAGCATCGCCGGCGGCTCCAACCTGGGAATCAAGGAAGTCGAAACCGCAGCCAAGCTGGTGCGCGAGGCGGCACACCCCGAGGCGAACATCATCTTTGGCACGGTCATCGACGACGCGCTCGGCGACGAGCTCCGCATCACGGTGATTGCGGCAGGCTTCGACGGGGGCGCCCCTCCGGTGCGCCGCCACCTGGGCGCGCTGGGAACCGTCGAGGGGGCCGCACCGACACCCTCCGCGGAGGAGCTGGAGCCGGTGGACGCGCCCGTCGAGGTGGATGTCCTCCCCACGTCGCTGACCGACTCCGAGCCGACGCCGCGTCGCGATCCTGCGCCGCGCACGGATGCGATCCACGTGCACCCCTCGTGGGCGGACGATGACGCCCTGGACGTTCCGGAGTTCCTCAAGTAGCCATGGACGCCCGGCTACCGGTCAGGGCGTTCTTTACCGATCGCCACGGCGGCGTCAGCGCCGGGCCGTACGAGAGCCTTAACGTCGCCACCCACGTCGGCGACACCGCCGCAGCCGTCAGCATCAACCGTGGCGTGGTGCAAGATCGCGCGGGGACGCCCGTGATCTTCATGCGCCCCGACCACGGGATAGCCGTCGCAAGACTTGACGAGTCCTACCTCGACGGCCGCGAACCGCCGGTGGCGGATGTGCTCACCACGACCGTCAGAGGGCTTGGGCTCGCGACCCTCGCGGCGGACTGCGTGCCCCTCTTGGCGCACGATGCGTCCTCGGGCGCCGTAGCGGCGGCGCACATCGGCCGGGAAGGACTGAGGAAGGGCGTTGTCGATGCCGCCGTCGCGGCGATCATCGACATTCGCCAGACCCGGTCGCACCCCGATTCCGTCACCTTCAGCATCGGGCCATGTATTTGCGGCACGTGTTATGAAGTCTCGAGTCAGGTGGCGTCGACCGTATCGCGGAGCCACCCGACGGCGTTGGCGACGACGAGTTGGGGGACGCCGTCGCTGGACCTTCCACGCGCCGTCGTAGGCAGGCTCGCGGAACTCGGCTTCACCCGGGTCTTCCGACACCGCTTCTGCACGTTCGAGGAGCTGAGGCTTTTCTCGTACCGACGGGAGGGCACCACCGGGCGGCAGGCGGGAGTCATCGTGTGCGAGGGGCCACCGTCGTGACCGCGTGGGGATGGCCCGGCGTGTCGGTGCGGCCGCGCAAGCCCCGGACAACCTACCGTTGAGGTTGCAGGACACAGCAAGTGAGAGCGGAGCGAAACCATGAGCGCTATGCGCAAGGCGATGCAGTACTTCGGTTTCGAAGTCGCGGACCGTGACGACTACGACTACGACTACGCCGACGAGGAACTCGCGCCCGTCACGAACCTGCACGACGCCTCTCACGTGCGGGAGCAGCACGATTCCCGTCCACGCACGTCGGCCGTTCGCCATCAGCGTCCCCAACCCGTCGAGCATGGTGACTTGCGACGCATCCAGACCATTAAGCCCCGTTCCTACAGCGACGCGCGCCTCATCGGCGAAGCGTTCCGCCAGGGTGTTCCGGTCATCATGAACCTCACGGAAATGACCGACGCCGAGGCGAAGCGGCTTGTCGACTTCTCCGCTGGCCTGTCCTTCGGACTGCACGGCAACATCGAACGGGTCACCACGGCCGTGTTCCTGCTGTCTCCTGCGCACGTCGAGATCGCCGTCGACGCCGAGCCGCCCGCGGCCGACTCCGGATTCTTCTCGAACTAACATCGAGCGGTGCCCGGCCGGGCCGTGGCGCTCCGTTACCCTTGACACGTGATCCTCGCCATAGACCTCGCGCTGTTTGCGCTCCTGATCCTGATGCTGATGCTGCTCGCGCGCATCGCGTTGTCGTGGATATTCACCTTCGCGCGGGATTGGCAGCCGCGGGGATTCTCCGCGCTGATGGTGGAGTCGGTGTATGTCGTCACTGATCCCTTGATCAAACCCGTGCGCCGCGTCTTGCCCCCGCTCACCATCGGAATGGTGCGAATTGACGTAGCATTCTTACTTGTGTTCTTCGCCGTGATCATTTTGCGTTCGGTGCTTGCTCAGGTGCGCTACAACCTGGGCGGATAGAGAACAGCGAACTCAAGCGCTTTCCGATACTTAGGGGGAGCACGTGAATATTGACCAACTGGCGGCCGCATAGTGCCGCCCTAAAGTAAGGATGGACGACGCATGGCACTTCTCACCGCCGAAGACGTCCTCAACAAAGCCTTCTCCAAGACGAAGTACCGCGAGGGATTCGACCAGGACGAGGTTGACGATTTTCTTGACGAGGTGGCCAATACTATTGCCGCCTTGACTGCCGAGCGTGACGAACTCCAGCAGCGGCTGGCGCAGGCCCAAGCGGGCGGCGCAGTGGTGCCTCCGGCCGCGACGCCCGGTGCCGACACCGCCCAGGTGCCGTCGCAGTCCTTCCTGCAGGCGGCCACCGACCCGAACCCACCCTCGGCGACCACCATGCTCGCCATGGCCCAGAAGTTGCACGACGAATACGTTCAGGCGGGCGAGGAGGCTCGCGATCGCCTGATCGATGAGGGCAAGATCAAGGCCGAGACCATCGTCGAGCAGGCCGAGACGGACGCACGCGGGCGCATGCAGGATCTCGAGACTGAACGTGCCGACCTCGAGCGCCGCATCGACGACTTGCGCCGCTTCGAACGCGATTACCGCGGCCACTTGCGCAACTACCTGGAAAACCTGCTGGGGGATCTGGAGCACAACGCGTCCAAGGCGAGTGCGGGCCCTGTGGGTTCGGCCGACGTCGAGACGCCGTCCGCTCCGCCAACCTTGCCCGACACGGTGTCGGATTCGATGTTCGATTCGGTGCCCGGCTCGATGCCCGGGCCCGAACCGGTGCCTGACCCGGAGTTGGCGAGCGCGCCGGAGCCAGCTCCGGCGTTCGGGGAGCAGTGGGGCAACCCAGAGCCAGAGCAGGCTCCACACGTGGGCGAGGCGGAGCGGATCCCGCACGCGGGCGAAGAGGGTTTCGTTCCGATCGCTGGCGATCACGACGAGTCCGGCGAAGATCCGGCCGACGCTCCACGCTGGAACTTCTAGTACCACCCGGCTTGAGCGCCGCGTCGGCCTGCAAGGACCGGCGCGGCGCTTTGCCTTCCCCTTGCAGTGCGACTACTCTCACTGCGTTACCCAAGTGAGGACCTCATGACAAGCACTGAAGTTCCCATCGTCAAGGTGGATCCCGCGGACCTGAAGGCCGCCGACGCCAAGGCTCTTGCCGTGCGCGAAGGCGAGGAGCCTTGGAAGGTCGCCGAATTGCGCGCCGTCGTGGTCACTCTCAACGCCGACGTGGATCGCCTCGTGGAAGAATTCCATGCCAGCGAGCACGACCTCGACGACCTCCTGCACACGTCCGAGGGTTCGGGCGACGACCAGGCCGACGCCGGGTCCACCGCGCTGGAGCGTGAGCAGGAAATGTCGATCGTGAACAACACCCGCGAGATGCTCGAGGAGTCGGTTGACGCTTTGCGCCGCATCCAGAACCACACGTTCGGCTCGTGCGTCTCGTGTGGTCAGGGCATCGGCAAGGCGCGCCTGCAGGCCTTTCCGCGCGCCAAGTACTGCGTGACGTGCAAGCAGCGCGAGGAGCGCCGTTGAGCGTTCGGCCCGCCGTCTGGTTGGCCGCGACCCTCGTGGTCACGATTGATCTCTTCACCAAGCAGTGGGCGCTGTCCGCACTGGTGCCGGGCGTGCGTCATCCCGTGCTGGGCGACGCGTTGTCATGGCAGTTGGTGTTCAATTCGGGTGCCGCGTTCTCGCTCGGCGAGGGCTACACGTGGGTGCTGACCGGCATCGCCGTCGTCGTGACCGTCGGGATCGTGTACTACGCCCGGCGTGCGAGGGGACGCTTGGCCGTTGCGCTCTTTGGCGTCGCGCTGGGTGGTGCGCTCGGCAACCTGATCGATCGCCTGTTCCGCGAGCCCGGGTTCGGGCGGGGACACGTGGTTGACATGATCAACTACAACAACGTCTTTGTGGGGAATGTGGCCGACATCGCCATCGTCGGCGCCGCCGCGGTGTTCATGCTTGTCAGTTTGTTTGGCAAGCGGCTCGTGGAGCCCGCGCCGGGTGACCCGGCACCCGCAGCCAAAGCCACGCCGTGAGCGACACCCGGTATCTGCCCGTGCCCGATGCGCTGGTGGGCGAGCGCGCCGACGTGGCCTTGGCGCGGATGCTGGGCATGAGTCGCACCAAAGCGGCCGAACTGCTTGATGGCGGAGGCGTCTCGCTCGAGGGCTTCACCGTGGGCCGGTCCGATACCGTGCGTGACGGAATTCTTGCCATAGACATTCCTCAGCCCAGGGCGGCGATGCCCGAGCCGACCATTCCCGGCGGCCTCACCGTGGTGTACGAGGACGCCGACATCGCCGTGATCGACAAGCCGGTGGGCGTCGCCGCGCATCCCTCACCCGGCTGGGAGGGCCCCACTGTCACCGGTGCGCTCGCCGATGCGGGAATGACGCTGGCCGCGGAAGGCGCCGCCGAGCGCCAGGGCATCGTGCATCGGCTCGATGTAGGAACGTCCGGCCTGATGGTGGTCGCCAAGACCGGGCCCGCTTATTCAGCGCTCAAGCGGGCCTTCAAGGAACGCACCATCGACAAGGTGTATCACGCGGTGGCTCAGGGCCATCTGGAGCCCACCGAGGGCACGATTGACGCCCCGATCGGTCGTCATCCCAGTTCCGACTACAAATTCGCCGTGGTGGAGGGTGGCAGGCCGTCCATCACGCACTACAAGGTGCTGGAGATGTTTCCCTCCGCATCGCTCGTGGAGGTCCACCTCGAGACGGGGCGCACCCACCAGATTCGGGTCCACATGACCGCCATGAGGCATCCGCTCGTGGGCGACGTCACGTACGGCGCTGATCCGGTCCAGGCCAAGAAGCTGGGCCTGACGCGACAGTGGCTGCACGCCAAGGAGTTGGCTTTCGCACACCCCACACGGGGCGATGAATTGCGCGTCGTGTCCGAATACCCCGAGGATCTTGCGGCTGCGCTTGCGCAACTGCGAGGCTAGACCCATGCAGAGCGTCCCCGTGACCACGCCCGAACAGCTTGAGGTCGCGCTCGCGATCCGCTTCGAGGTCTTCGTCGATGAGCAGGGCGTGGACCCCGCTGCGGAGCGAGACGCCCTCGATCCGGATCCGCGCACCTTCCACGCTCTCGTGGTTGACGACGAGGGCATCCCACTCGCGACCGGCCGATTGCTAGCGCCCCACACCGACGTCTTTCACGGCGAGGGGGCGTTCGGCGCCATGGACCCGGCGGTCCCGCACATCGGCCGGGTCGCGGTGCGCAAGGTGGCGCGCAACACGGGTGCGGGTACCGCGCTCATGGAGGAGTTGGAGGCCGCGGCACTGGAACGCCATGGCGCGGGCGGCAGCGTGCGGGTCGAACTCAGTGCCCAGGATCAGGC
>DGBM01000166.1 GCA_002384765.1 Demequinaceae bacterium UBA4004 | reverse complement strand
GGGTCGTCGCGATGGGCGTCGAACAGCGCGTTGGCTCGGTAGGCCTCCTCGAGCTCGGTGTCGGTGACCGGACAGGCGAGCCAGCGGTAGTAGGGCTGGCGGGCGAGCTTGAGGACCCGGCACGTCACCGTGACGGGGGTCCCGTCGACGGCGAGCTCCTTCACGAGCAGGTAGAGCCTTTTCCCGGCAGGTTCGCCTGNNCTCCTGCTCCAGCAGCCGGATCCGTTGCCGCGCTTCACGCAGTTCGGTGTTCTCGGCCGCGGTCGTCCCGCGCTTCGTTCCGTCTTCGACGTCGGCCTGGCGCATCCAGTTGCGCAGGCAGGACTCCGCGATTCCGAAGTCGGCAGCGATCTGTTTGATCGTCTGGCCGGGCTCACGTCAACGGGCGACGTTCACCACGTCGTCGCGGAACTCCTTGGGATAGGGCTTGGGCACGGCACACATCCCTCCAGTTACGCCTCACAGCGCCACACATCAGGTGTCACCTATCCGTGCAGCAGTCCCGCTTGATCGCGCGACGGGTTGCGCTTCTTCGGTCCAACGGTCATGGCCCGACTTATTGCTGCGTCCCAACCGAGAGCGCGGTGGGAAGCCAACTCTCGGTCGACGACGGCGGCGACCTCCGTGTCGAATTGAACGACCCGGCGGCGCTCGAGGTCCACGTAGGCGGTGACAAACTCCATAGTGTTGGAAAGTTCAGAGTTCGTCTCGTTGACGACGAAGGAAACTCCGTGCATCAGCTTGCTGGTGCGTTCAAGGACTCGGCATCGAACCGTGACGAGATCCCCGGCGAGTACTTCTGCGTGGTAGGCCAGGTGCTGTTCCAGCGTGAAAAGCCCCCGCCGGGCGACGTCCCGACGTTGACGGTCGAATCCGAGTCCTGCGTTGTACTCCCACAAGGCCGCGTCGTGGAGACTCAGGTACTTGGCCATGTTGAGATGGCCATTCCCGTCGGCGGACTCACTCGATACGACGACCCGAAAGGAACTCGGTAGCTGACGCACCTGGTCCACTGTGGGTAACACAAAGTCCACCCTTGCCCTCCTACCGTCCGGTTGGTTGAGAATCCTCGAGCGGTCGATAGGGAAAGTCAACCGGCGCCCAAGCGGTGCTCAGCAGCCTCTTCTTCGAACGTCCCTCCGCCGACGCGGCGGCGCGAGGCGCGCGGCTGCATGCGGGGAGTCGCGTTCCGGTCGCACCTCTTGCGCTGCCGAGGCACGCCTGGCACCCTGTCTACCGTATGGTCGGAGGATTTCGACCGACCGGTAGGTTCAACCTTGAGAGGTGGCGGATGGCGTCATTCGAGTTCCTGGATCTGGCAACCGAGGGTCACGTGGTGACTGTCACGATGCGGCGACCCCCGGTCAATGCGGTCAACCAGCCGATGTATGCCGAGATCAAGGCGGCCTTCTCCCGAATCGAGGAGTACGCGCCCGAGGCGCGCGCCGTGATCTTGGTTGGTGAGGGTAAACACTTCTGCGGCGGCAATGACCTCGAGGAGTTTCGCACCATGGACCCGAAGAACTCTCGCGTGCGGATGATGGCCGTGCGCGAGGCTTTTTGGGCGATATATGACTGCGCGTTGCCCGTGATCGCCGCGGTCCGCGGTGTGGCCGTGGGCACAGGCGTGGCGCTAGCCGCTTCTTGCGACCTAGTCGTCGCGGCGCAGGGCGCGAAGTTCAGCCTGCCCGAGATCCAGGTGGGCGCGATGGGTGGCGCTAAGCATCTTTCGCGCTTGGTGCCGCAAGGAGTCGTACGACGGATGCACTACACAGCGGACATGATGCCCGCGGAGGAGCTGGCGCAGTACGGCGGCATCGTCAGCGTCGTCCCCTCGGAGGAGCTCGAGAAGAGCGCAATGGAGCTGGCGCAGCGGATCACACGCCACAGCCCTGTCGCGATCAAGATCGCGAAGCGCAGCCTCAACCAGATCGAGTCCATGGACCTCAAGTCCGGCTACCAGTTCGAGCAGAGTCTGACCGGCGAGCTGTCTGGATACGAGGACTCCAAAGAAGCAGTCGCGGCCTTCTTTGAGCGTCGCGAGCCCCGCTACACCGGCAAGTGAGGTGGCCGTCGTGACGCGCGAAACGCCATCCCTGGAGCAGTACCGCGAGTCGGTTCGTCAATGGCTGACCCAGGCCGACATCCCGAAGGTGCCTCTTGACCTCGACGGACGCTTCACCGTTCTCCGGCAGTGGCAAAAGGTGCTGTTTGATGCAGGCTGGGTCGGGATCTCCTGGTCGCGCGAGGCGGGTGGTCAGGGCCTCACACCCCTGCACCAGTTGGTGTTCTCGGAGGAGCTCGCCCGCGCCGGAGCACCACAACCGATCGGCCTCATCGGGCTCGACGTCGTTGGTCCCTCGATCGATGGCTACGGCACGCCGGACCAGAAGGCCGAGCTCTTGCCGAGGCTGCTGTCCGGTGAGGACATCTGGTGTCAGGGCTTCTCTGAACCAAACGCGGGCTCAGATCTCGCGTCTCTGAGGACGCGTGCCCGCGTCGAGGGAGACCACTTCGTCGTCAACGGCCAGAAGGTCTGGACCTCGTGGGCCCACAAGGCGCAGTGGTGCGCCGTCCTGGCTCGCACGGACCCGGACGCCCCAAAGCACAAGGGAATCAGCTACATCCTCGTGGACATGAGGTCTCCGGGTGTAACGGCTCGGCCGTTGGTGCAGATGACCGGCGACGAGGAGTTCTGCGAGGTCTTCTTCGAGGACGTTCGTGTCCCAGTGACGAACTTGGTGGGAGAGCTCAACAGCGGCTGGGCGATCGCGCAGGACACGCTTGGACATGAGCGGGGTTCTTACACGCTTCGCCGACGCGTCGAGTACGAAGTTGCCGTCGACTCGGCGGTCGCTGAGCTCCGTGGCCATTTCGCGACGAGTGGAACCATGCCGTCGGACCGGGTCCTTGAGCAGGTCGGGCGTGCTTGCGCGGCTGTCCGGGGTCTCGAAGCACAGACCCGGCAGACGATGGCCCGGAAGATGAACAACGAGGGTCCGAGCGCCTACGACTCGGTGGACAAGCTCAGCCTCAATGAGGTTGAGCAACTGGTCTTCTCTTCCATCGCGGATCTCCTTGGGCCCGTGCGCAACGTTGAGGACGGTGCCCCATTCGGGCTCGACGCTGCACGCTGGGTCAAGGACCACTACTACTCGCGCGCTGCGTCTATCTACGGTGGGACGTCTCAAGTGCAGCGCAACATCATTGCCGAGAGATTGCTGGGGTTGCCTCGTGGTTGATATCGAGAACGAGCTCGTTGGTCCGGTTCGGGAGTTCCTGGACCGTTC
>DGBM01000296.1 GCA_002384765.1 Demequinaceae bacterium UBA4004 | reverse complement strand
TCGCGATGTCGCGGTCCTTGGGCTGCACGTTGGTCACATCGCGGTCGCCCACCCAAATCGCGCCCTCGTCGATGTCCTCGAGGCCTGCGAGCATGCGCAGCGAGGTCGACTTTCCACAGCCCGAGGGGCCGACGAGAACGAGGAATTCTCCGTCGGCGATGTCGATGTCAAGTTGGTCGACCGCGGGGCGGTCGGTGCCCGGATAAATCCTGGTGGCCTTGTCATAGGTCACGGTTGCCATTGCTGGTCCCTTCACCGGCAGGTACGTGCCGGACGATCCGAAGTGAAGAGCGCCTGTGCGGTGTCCACACTGACACTTGCCGTCGCGGCTTTGCGGCGGCCCTCCTATGGTGCCATAGATGCGGCGGGACGGCAGACCCAAGCGCGGTCCGTGATATGCCGGGCAGCGGTACCGTGAAGCCATGGCTCGCCGCACACTCAATCCTGGTGCCAGCATCGGCGGCTATGTGGTGGAGCGCCAATTGGGCGCGGGAGGCTCCGGACAGGTCTACTTGGTGAGGGACGGGGCGGGTCTGCCGGCCGCTCTCAAGCGCGTCGACGCGCAGCACGACGAGGTGGCGGCGGAGCGGTTGCGGCGCGAGGTGCGTGCCCTCATGGCGATCCGGCACCCCGCGGTGCCGCGCGTGCGCGATGCCGAGCTCGATGACGACGAGACCTTTGTCGTGTTCGAATTCATTGAAGGCGAGAGCCTGGCGGCCGAGGTGGCGGACCGGGGCCCGCTGGCGGGCGAGGAGCTCGCATTCTGCGCGGAACGCATCGCGGGCGCGTTGGAGGCCGCACACGCCGCCGGCCTGGTTCACCGCGACGTGACGCCGTCCAATGTGATGATGTCGCCCGACGGGGCGGTGCTCATTGATTTTGGCCTGTCGCATCGTGAGGACGACGACCGGTTGACGCGTGACGGCCTTGTCAGCGGCACGGCGGGCTACGTCGCTCCAGAGGTGATCGACGGGGCCGAGCCGGGCGTGATCGCGGATCGTTGGTCGTGGGCCGCCACGGTGGCCTATGCGATGACCGGCGCGGCTCCGTTCGGTACCGGCAACTCCGCGATTCGCCGCACGTTGCAGGGAAAGTGGAAGGTGCCGGACCTCCCGGGCGCGGAGGTCCTCGCTGCGGCACTGGACCGCGGTGTCGAGGCGAGGCCGGGGATGCGGGACGTGATCGCGGCGTTGCGGGGGGCGACCACCGTGCTTCCCCGGGAGGCGGTGCGAGCCACCACGGTGATGGAGCACTCGGTCGACGCTGCGGGAGGCACCGCGGTGCTGCCGATCGACGATCCGTGGCCCGAGCAAGGCATCGACGAAGACGAGCAGTGGGNNGCCTCGGCGGGGGCGATGCTCGGTCCGGTCGTTGCCGCGGCCCTGATCGCCGTGGCCGCCCTGGTGGCTCGCACGGTCTTCAGGCGCGGGGAGGCGATACGGCACGCGCGCGCCCGCAGGGGTGAGCGACGCTTGGATGCGGTGCTCCACACGGTGGGCGTGCCCTGGCACATCCTGCGAGCGCTCATCGAACTGCTGCCGTCGCTCCTTGCCGCGGCGGCGATCGGAATCGGCGTGACCGCCCTGGGGTGGTGGTTGGTGTCGAGTGGAGCCGCAGCGTCCGCCGCGCCCGATTCGCAGGCCTGGGGGCACGCCATCGCCCTTGCCGTGGGGGCGCTGGCGTTCGTGGGCGCGCTGTGGTGGGGCCTGTGGTCCTGGCGCACGCGCGAGGGCGCGTATCGCGTGACCGAGGCCCTCGCCCCGACCACGGGAGTGAGCGCCGCGTGGATCGTGGTGGCGCTCATCATCGCGGGTTCTTGTGCGGTGGCCGTCTACCTGGGCGCGGACCCGTGGTGGTGGCCGTTCCCGCAGATGCCTCAGGCGGCTGGGTAGCCAGGGACTTCAGGTCCAGGTGCCGGGGAACTTGCGCGGCCTAGAATGCATTGACCGGACAACCAAGGAGATGGTCATGTCTGAAACTGCGACCGTTGAGCCGAGCTCGACCACAGCGCGTTGGCGCCGGGTCCAGCCCTGGATCAGTCTGCTGGTTCGCCTTTCCATGGCGGGGATTCTCATCGCCGCGGCCATCCCCAAGATGCTCGACTCCGATGAGTCGGTGCGCGCCGTCCGTGCATATCGCCTGCTGCCCGAGGCTGTGGTGCCGTTCGTGGGGACGGCGTTGCCGTATCTGGAACTCGTGCTTGCCTTCGTGTTGATCGTTGGCGTGTTCACACGTTGGGCCGCGATCGCGTGGCTGGTGATGATGGCCGCCTTCGTGTTTGGCGTGGCGTGGGCGTGGGCCAAGGGCTACAGCATCGACTGCGGTTGTTTCGGCGGCGGCGGCGACATTGCTGAGGGCACCACCGACTATCCTGGCCACATGCTTGAGCGTGCCGGATTTGTGGCGCTCGGCGTCTTTCTGCTTGTGTTCCCCCGTACAACACTCTCGCTCGACGCGTGGATGCGCGGCGAGTCTTTGGTCGCCACGAGTCGACCCGAATAAGGAGTCCCCGCATGGCAAACAAGGACCAGGGTTCTGACAAGGTCGCCATCGCCAAGAGGCAGGCCCGGGCACAGATGCGCGCCCAAGAGCGCCGCACCGCCGTCATCTGGATCGTCATCGGCGTCATTCTGGTGGGCCTGTTCGCGGCCCTGGTCGCCTACATCGTCCGTCAAGGTGACGTGACTGCCGTGGGCTCGGGCGACCAGTCCACGCCCGCCGTCGCGTCCGAGAACTACGGCTTCCCCGTGGGCACCACGGGAGTGGTGGGCGAGGCCCTCGATGACAGCCGCGTCCGCGTCGACATCTACCTGGACTACATGTGCCCCATCTGCGGCATCTTCGAACAGACGCAGGGGCCGACGCTGGACATGCTGCGGGAAGACGGCACTGCCGACGTGTACTACCACCCCATCTCGATCCTTGACCGCGCCTCTCAAGGCACCGAGTACTCGACGCGTTCCGCATCGGCGGCGGCTCTCATCGCGGAGGAGTCCCCCGAACACTTCCTTGATTTCACGAAGGCGATGTTCATCAATCAGCCGGCAGAAAACACCGCCGGTTTGAGCGACGCCAGGATCCAAGAGATAGCCACATCCGTCGGGGTGCCGGACGACGTGACCGCAAAGATTCCGGACCACGCCTACTCGTCGTGGGTGCGTAGCGCGACGGAGCAGGCGAGCATTGACGGCATGAAGGGCACGCCAACGGTCGCGATCAACGGAGTCATGCAGGATCCCCAGTCCAATCCTGGCGATCTGAACTGGTCCACCGAAGGCGCGTTGCTGAAGTTTGTGCAGGACGCCGCAAGCACGTAGCGACCCGCCGCGTGGCGCGTCGGGTTTCCGCATCGGTCTCGGGACTCCTCCGAGCCGAAGGGGTAGGTCAGCGTGTCGAAGTCCGGAGGTTCATCGTCGGCGGTANNATTTCGACTTCATATGTCCCGCATGCCGCGCTGTCGAGCAGACGCAGAGTGCGACTGTCGACTCGCTGGGCACTCAGGGCGTGGTCGACGTCTACCACCATCCGCTGGGCGACCTGGATGCGTACTGGCAGGCCAGCGAGTACTCGACGCGGTCCGCGTCCGCCGCGACGCCCGGAGACGGCGAGGTGCATGCGCGGCGTCAGACATGGGTACCATTTTGCGGTGCATCCGCACGCACGCTGGCATGGCGCAATTGGTAGCGCAC
>DGBM01000262.1 GCA_002384765.1 Demequinaceae bacterium UBA4004 | reverse complement strand
CCGCCTTCGTGGGCGAGGGCTGGCAGCCGTGGGTGTTCGGCCTCACCGCGCTGATCGGCGCCGGCATCACCGCCTTCTACATGTCGCGCCTGTTCTTCATGACGTTCCACGGCAAGGCCCGCTGGACCGACGATCAGCACCCGCACGAGTCGCCGCTCATGATGACGATACCCATGATGATCCTTGCGGCGGGCTCGGCGTTCCTGGGCCTCTTCCTGGCCGTCGGGAACCGCTTCCAGCACTGGCTCGAGCCGGTGACGGGCGCGCACGGCGAGCAGGAGCCGGTCCTGGCCGTTCCCGTCCTGACCACGCTGACGCTGCTGCTGGTGGCCGCCGGTGTGGCGCTGGCCTACTGGATGTACTGGCGAGGCGACGTCCCCGAGGAGGCCCCGCCGCCGTCCCTGGTGGCGTTGGCCGCGCGCAACGACATGTTCCAAGACTCCGTCAACCGGGCCGTGTTCCAGATCCCTGGAACCCACCTCACGCGCACCCTCGTGTACGCCGATGCCGCCCTGGTCGACGGTGCCGTCAACAAGCAGGCGACCGGCGTTGCGGCCCTTGGCGAGGCAAGCCGCCGATTCCAGTCCGGCAAGGTGCGCTCGTACGCGATGCTCATGCTGCTCGGATTCCTGGTGCTCGCCAGCATCATCGTGGTGGGGGGATAACCCATGGCCATTCTGACGATCCTCATCGCCGTACCTGCCGTGGCGGGTCTGGCACTGCTGACGATTCCGCAGTTGCGTGCCGTCGCACGCCAGTTCGCGCTGGCCGTCGCCGGCCTGGAGTTGGCCGCGGTCATCGGCATGCTTGCCGCCTTCGACCGCGGCGACGCCGGTGCGTTCCAGTTCGCCGAGACCTACTCCTGGATTCCGCAGATCGGCGCGAGTTGGGCTCTCGGCATCAACGGCATCGGGCTGAGCCTGATCCTGTTGGCCGCACTGCTCACCCCACTCACGATGCTCGCCGGGTGGACCGAGGACGAGGAGGAATCGCGCCGCGCGCAGTACTACGGGCTGCTGCTCATCACCCTGGCGTTCATGGTGGGCATCTTCGCGGCCCGCGACGTCTTCCTGTTCTACGTGCTGTTCGAGGCGATGCTGCTGCCGCTGTACTTCCTCATCGGCTCGTTTGGCGGCGAGCAGCGCCGGTATGCGGCGGTAAAGTTCCTGATCTACTCGCTGCTCGGCGGCCTCGTCATGCTGGTAGCCGTGATCGCGCTGTACTTTGCGGGCCCCGGCGGCGATCAGGCATTCCTTACGGACAACCTCACCGGCCTCACGTATGACGCCCCATGGATCGAGAACCTGCTGTTCCTCGGATTCTTCTTCGCGTTCGCGATCAAGGCGCCCATGGTGCCCGTTCACACGTGGTTGCCCACGGTGGCCGAGTCGGCACGCGCAGGGACCACGACGCTCCTGGTCGCCGTCCTCGACAAGGTCGGCACCTTCGGGATGCTCACCCTGTGCCTCACGTTGTTCCCCGCGGCGTCGGCGTGGGCGGCACCGGTCGTCATCGTGCTGGCCGTCATCTCCGTGATCTACGGCGCGCTCGCCGCGATCGGCCAGGACAACATGTTCCGGTTGGTGGCATTCACCTCGGTGAGCCACTTCGGCATCATGGTGCTGGGAATCTTCGCCTTCACCCGTACCTCCATCGAGGGCGCGACGTTCTACATGGTGAGCCACGGACTGTCGACGGGGGCCCTGTTCCTGCTGGTCGGCTTCCTGGTGAAGCGACACGGCACCGCCTCGGTGGAGGCCTACGGCGGTCTGCAGCGAGTCGTTCCCGTGTTCGCGGGCACCTTCCTGATCGTCGGCCTGTCGGCGCTCGCGCTGCCTGGCATGTCGCCGTTCGCTTCGGAGATCATGGTGCTGATCGGCTCCTACGAGGCAGCCAGGTGGGGCGTCATCATCGCCGCGCTGGGCGTGATCCTCGCGGCCCTGTACATCCTGCTCACGTACAAGAAGGTGTTCACCGGCCCCGCTCCCAAGGCCATGGAGCCCACCAAGGAGCTGTCGCTCATGGAGCGCGTGGCCGTCTGGCCGCTGATCGTGGCCATGCTCGTGCTCGGGTTTGTGCCGGCCCTTGCGGTGAACTACTTCAAGGATCCGAGCGCAGCCATCGTTGTCAGTGTTGAGGAGGCCGGGCTGTGACGTACACCGCTCCCGATATCGCCTGGGCGCCCCTTGTGCCCATCATCGTCGTGCTCGTCGCGGGCGCCGTGGGTGTGCTCATCGAGGCATTCATGCGCAGTGTCGCGATGCGCCGCATGGTGCAGCTGCAGCTGGCCGTCGTGGCGCTCGTGCTCTCGGCGTTCGCCATCGTCTGGCAGTGGGTCGCCATCGACGGGGCCGGCGTCGTGGTGCTGAGCAACATGATCTCCCTCGACCGCCAGGCGCTGGCGTGGCAATTTCTGCTGGTGGTATTCGCCATCGGCGGCGTGCTGCTGTTTGCCGACCGCAATCGTGAGGGCGAGGACGCCTTCACACCGCTGGCATCCGTGGCGCCGGGATCGTCCGAAGAGACGGTTGCCCGCGCCAAGGGGATGGCCGTCACCGAGTCGTTCCCCCTGCTGATGCTCGCGACCGGCGGCATGATGCTGTTCGCCACCGTCAACGACCTGCTGTTCTTGTTCGTGGCTCTCGAGTTGTTCTCTCTGCCGCTGTACATCCTTGTAGCGCTGGCGCGCCGACGACGCCTGCTCAGCCAGGAGGCGTCGCTGAAGTACTTCCTGCTGGGAGCCTTCTCCTCAGCGATCCTCCTGTTCGGCGTCGCACTGGTCTACGGCGCCACGGAGACGACGGCCATGACCGGCCTGTTCGAGCACTACTACCCACAGCGGCACACCCTGCTGCTGCTCGGCCTGTTCATGGTGGTCGTGGGGCTGCTCTTCAAGATCGGCGCGGTGCCATTCCACATGTGGGTGCCCGATGCCTATCAAGGCGCCCCCTCTCCCGTCACAGCGTTCATGGCCGCAGCCACCAAGGCCGCCGCCGTCGCCGCACTGGCACGCCTGTCCTACCTGGCGCTGTACAAGTTCGCCTGGGAGCTCAACTGGGTGATGTGGACCGTCGCGATCGCCTCCATGGTGTTCGGCACCGTGCTCGCGATCGTTCAGACGGACGTCAAGCGCATGCTGGCGTACTCATCGGTGGCGCACGCGGGCTTCCTGCTGGTGGCGTTCGCGGGATTCTCGCCCACGGCCCTGTCCGCCTTGCCGTTCTACCTGGCCACGTATGGCATCGCGACCCTCGGCGCGTTCGCCGTGATCACCCAGGTGCGCGAGCTCACGCCCGACGGTGCCGCGGGTGCCGAGGCGACCCGACTTGGCCAGTGGGCTGGCCTCGGCAAGCGCAACCCGCTGCTCGCGGGCCTCATGTCGCTGTTCCTCATCTCCTTCGCCGGGATCCCGCTCACCGCCGGGTTTGTGGGCAAGTTTGTGGTGTTCCGCGCCGCGATCGAGGCGGGCGCCTGGCCGCTCGTGCTGGTGGCGGTCATCGCGTCTGCGGCCGCCGCGTTCTTCTACATTCGCCTGGCGGTGCTGATGTTCTTCACCGATGCCCCCGACGACGCCACGCCCCTTGTCGAGGTGCGCGTCACCGGCATCGGCCGGGCGGTGGCGATTGTCGCGGGAGTCATTGTGCTGGCGCTCGGCGTGCTGCCCGCGGGCGCCTTGAACCTTGCGGACGACGCCGGCGTCCTGCTGTCGCATCCCGTCACCTCAGGCGGGTAGGCGCCCTTCACCATGGCCCTCCCCATCGGCAATGCCGCGCTCGAGGTCTCGATCTCGCCACGGCTGGCACTGATCGAAGAACGGCTGCGGGACGCCGTCGCGCAGTCGGACAGGCTCGCGGACGCCACCTCGCGCCACCTCGTGGATGCGGGTGGCAAGCGGCTGCGCCCGATGCTCGCGCTACTTACCGCGCAGCTCGGCGACGCCGCGCGGCCGGAGGTGCTGGACGCCGCCGTCGTGGTCGAGCTGACCCATCTGGCCACCCTGTATCACGACGACGTCATGGACTCGGCGCCCACGCGGCGCGGCGCTCCGGCGGCCCACGAGGTGTGGGGCAACTCGGTGGCGATCCTGACCGGCGATCTTCTGTTTGCCCGCGCATCGGCCGTGGTGGCGGGGCTTGGCCCCGAGGCCGTCCGGATTCAGGCCTCGACCTTCGAGCGCCTGTGCCTGGGCCAGCTGCACGAGACCGTGGGTCCCGCCGATGGCGAGGACGCCGTGAAGCACTACCTGCAGGTGCTCGCCGACAAGACGGGCTCGCTCATCGCGACATCCGCCCGCTTTGGCGCCATGTTTGCCGGCTGCGATCGCAAGACCGTCGAGCAGGTCACCCACTATGGCGAACTCGCCGGGGTGGCCTTCCAGATCGCCGACGACGTGCTCGACATTCGCTCCGACGGCGATGTCTCGGGCAAGACCCCCGGGACTGACCTGCGCGAAGGCGTGGCCACCATGCCGGTGCTGTTGCTGCGCCAGCGCGCCGTCGGCCCCGATGGCACGGAGGAGGACGACGCCTTGCTGGCCGCGATCGACAGCGACCTGACCGACGACACCGCGTTGGCCGACGTTGTCGCGCGTTTGCGCGCGCACCCGGTGCTCGACGAGACGGAGGCGCTCGCCACCGAGTGGAGCCGTCAAGCGGTGGGCGCGATCGACGACTTGCCTGCCGGCGAGGTCAAGGACGCGCTGATTGCGTTCGCCGAGGCGCTCGTGACTCGCGCGGCGTAGCACCCGAAACTCGTAGCGCCCCACGATTTGCGACCCACCTCCGTTTGGCAGGGTGGGGGCGAAAGGTGGGGGACGTGGCACGGTGGCAAATGCTGGTCGAGCAGTTGCTCGCCGAACGCGGGTCGAGGCTGGTGGCCTATGCCGCCTTGCTGGTGGGGCGCGACGGCGACGCGGAAGACCTGGTCCACGACGCGGTCGTCAAGGTGTTCTCCCGGCCGCGGCCGCTGTGCACCGTCGACGAGGCAGAGGCCTACGTCCGGTCTGCGATGCCCAGCATCGTCATCGACAAGGCCCGCTCGACCGCGAGCAAGCGTCGCGCGCTGACACGGGCGTTCGAGCGCGCCGAGCACACCGCTGACATTGACGCGGGCCTGGACGTGCGAGCTGCTCTCAGGGAACTCTCCCCGCGTGAGCAGGTGTGCATCGTGTTGCGGTTCTTCGACGACATGACGGTGCCCCAGGTGGCGGCACGGTTGGGCCTGGCCGAGGGAACCGTCAAGCGCTACCTGTCCGACGCAAGGGCAAAGCTTCTCCCACTGCTGGACGTGACCGCGTGGGAAGAGGATCAGGAGATCACCGTTGTGGTGGCGACCAGGCGAGGTGACAGACATGCGTGACCTGCGAGAGGTGCTTCAGGGGAGTTTTGAGTCCCATGCCGATGCGCTGGGGAACGCTGGAAGGTCGTGGGGCGGGTTGGCTGCGCGCTCGACGCGAGACACTCGCAACCGGCGCGCATGGCGGGCCGGTGCCGCAAGCACGGTGGCTGCGGCGGCGGCGGTCGGCATCGTCGCGACGGCGATGGGGGTTGTCGGGGGCGGTGGTGGCGGTGACGCGCTCAACCCCGCGCAGCGACTGGTGATGGACGACCCGTATTCGCTGGGGGAGTGTGCGGCGTACGTTCCGGCCAACGCGGAGGTGCTGCCTGATGGGTACTACATTGGCCGCGCCTACGTGGACTCGGCGTCCGGCTTTGTGGTTGCCGTGACCCCGGACGGCACCGTGACCCGGGTCCAGCCGGGGCCCAATGGGGACTACCCTTTCGACTTCGGCGACGGTCATCTGCGGAGCCTCTCACGGCCGGACTTGCCCAATGACATGCCGCCGCTTGTCGGCGACTACACCCAGAACTCTGGCGGTGGCGACATCTGGGTGGATGCAGCGCTCGACAGTTATGCCTGGACGCGGGTCGTGCCGGCGCCGGCTCCTGACGGGGTGAACCTGGACAACCTGTGGAAGACGCTGGCAATCACGCTCACGGGCGGCGGCGCGGGCTATGACCCCGGGGCGGTGCCAGACGGCGCCACCACCGACTTTGTGGCGGGCTACACGGATGGTCGCGAAGACACCGGGGCGTTGCTGAACGGTGGTGCCACGCCCAGCGTGCGGGAAGACATTGACACGAACGCGCTCGAATACGTGGCGCTGCGCGTCACGCTTGCTGATGGCTCGAAGTGGGAGTTGCGGTTCGACTACACACCCGAGAACATCCCTGACCTTCCATGCCAGCCGACTCCTCCGAGCGGCCCGTTCGAATGGCCCTCGCAGGAGCAGACAGCGGCTGCGGAGGCCGGTGCGTCCGAGGGTGCCACATCAACGGATACTCAGGCGATGGGTGAGCCGCTGTCCGGACCGGAGTCCGAGGTGTTCCAGTGCGAGGCGCCGCTACCTGCGGACCTTGAGAATTCGGGTGACGTGACCGCGCGCCTTGCGAGCGGCGAGGTGATGATCAGCGATCCCGACACATTTGACGTGGGCGAGGACGGACTCATGGTCGACGTCACCGCACCCCTGTGGGAGATGGACCCGAAGACGATGATCGCCCAGACGCCACGTGTGACGGGATGGCAGCCGACTGGCGGCAGTCAAGGAGATGGGCCCTTCTACGGCAATCTGACGTATCTAGAGACAGTTGCGGTGAGTGAAGGTGCGATCGTGGGTGTGGCCGGCGAACCGGTCGTGGACTGGACTGCCAACGGCGTGGGAGGCGCGAGCGCTGGCTACAAGTCGCCCGACACGGTGAACCTCAGGGGTGGCTTTATCGCCGCCTTCAACGGGATCCGCGGAACGCTGCAGCCGTGCGGCTACGCCACGTCGGCCGATCTTGCGGACGCGCAGTTGGCGGTGCTCTACGGCTTTGGCCCGGATGTCCCGAGCATGAGCTACGGCTGGACGCTCGTCGCGAACTAGCCGAAGGGCGAAGTGAGTGGAGGCGCCGTCGGGCGCCCCCACCGCGAAAATGGCTCAATCTGTACCGCCAAGCAGTGCAGCGCCGTCGATGGCGTAGTTCGTACCCTCGCCAACCAACGGCGCCCCGGTTACGCTCGATCCATGAGCGATGCAACGCACCCCGACCAGTCCGCTCGTTGGCACTACGTGGACGACTACCTTGAGTCCCAGTTCGCGGCGGGGGACTCCGCCCAAGCGGCGGTGCTTGCCGCTCAGCGCGGCGCCGACATGCCCGACATCGCCGTGAGCCCCATGCACGCGCGGCTGCTGGGAATCCTCGCGCGCAGCATCGGCGCCACCACGGTCGTGGAGTTCGGCACGCTCGGCGGCTACTCGACGCTGCATCTGGCGCGAGCCATCTCCCCCGATGGCCGGGTCATCACCCACGAGCGGGACCAGCGCCATGCCGACGTCGCGCGTGCCAGCCTCGACGCCGCGGGAGTGGGGCACAAGGTGACGATCCGAGTCGGCCAGGCACTCGACAACATCCCGGCCCTTGCGGACGATGCCCCGGTCGACCTCACTTTCATCGACGCGGACAAACGCAACAACGCTACGTACTTCGAGGCGGCCCTGGCCGTGTCGAGGCCCGGAAGCCTCATCGTCGTCGACAACGTGGTGCATGGCGGCGACCTTGCGGACCTCGACAACACCGACGAATACGCGACGGGCGCGCGAGCCGTGGTGGAGTTGGCCGCGCGGGACAAGCGGGTCGAGGCGACCGTGCTGCAGACCGTGGGCCGCAAGGACTACGACGGAATGCTCATCGCGACGGTCCTGTAGGGGACCCAGTGCACCTCGCAGCGGGCGGCTAGATGGGCTCGGTCACCGGCTGCTCGCCAGCAGCGCGCGAGAGCCCAGCGGCCCTGCGCCTTGATAAGGGCCGCGCGCGCCGCGCATCGACGGTGATGAGGGTGAGCGCGATCCACACCAGGCCGAAGCCCGCCCAGCGGCCGGCGGGCATCGGCTCGCCGAAGTACCACACGGCGAGCGCGAAGGTCATGGTGGGCGTGATGTATTGCAGCATCCCGGTGATGTTGAGCGGTAGCCTGCGAGCTCCGGCGGCGAATACCAGCAGCGCACCAGCCGTCCAGGTGCCGGTGCCGACCATCATGACGTCGTGCCACCACCCCAAGCCGTCGGCCCCGCGCGCCAGGAACGTCGCGTCGCCCTGCGAGCCCACGACCCACAGCACTCCCAGGGCTACGGGCGCGAGCACGGCCGTCTCGATGGCCAGGCCGCTCAGCGCGTCCACCCGGCCGCCCACGCCCTTCTTGATGAACGAGTACCCGGCGAAGGAGAACGCCAGCGCCAGGGAGATCCATGGCAGGCCGCCCATCTCCACGGCGATCACCACCACGGCGACGGCGCCGAGCGATATGGCGACCATCTGCAACTTGCGTAGGCGCTCGCCCAGGAACAGCACACTTAGGCCCACGGTGATGAGTGGGTTGATGTAGTAGCCGAGCGAGGTCGAGGCGACGCGGTCTGTCACGACCGCGTAGACCATGACGCCCCAGTTGATCGCGATGAGCACCGATGCCGCAGAGAGCCGCAGCACGGTAGGCCGGTGGCTGGCCACGGCGCGCAAGCGACGCCACGCCCCCATGGCGGCGAGGATGGCGATGCACACCAGCAGGGAGGACAGCGCGCGCCACGCGACGATCTCGAACGCCCCGGCGGGCTTGAGGGCGGCCATCAGGATGGGGAACAGACCCCACACCACGTACGCGCTGGCGCCGTAGGCGAGGCCGCGGCGGTCCAGGGCTTCTGTCATAGCGACAGTCTGGCACCGGCCGCTGAGGCCGCAGCGCGTGAAACTGGCACCGTCGCACAGGGGCCAGGCCCCCACGCGCCCCTTGACTGCCCTAGTGAGGCAGTCCCACATCCACGCGGCCACGGCGCGTACGCAACCGTGATTGCACTCGGCTGAAGACCAGCCGATCCACCGCTACGGTAAAGGTCAGCACCACCACGATGGTGGCCATCATCTCGGTGAGGTCGCCCGTCTTTCGCGAGCGTCCGATCACCTCGCCGATGCCGGTGCCCGACAGGGCGCCCGAGAAGATCTCGCCCGCTACGAGACAGCGAAAGGCGATCGAGCAACTCAGTTCGACTCCCGACATGATGCCTGGCAGGGCGGCTGGCAGGACGACGCGCCTGACGAGGGAGGTCCCGCTCTCGCCCAGCGTGCGCCCGGCGCGCAAGTGCAGCGGGGGGACGTTGCGGACAGCCGTGCGGGTGCCCAGCACGATCGCGGCGACGGGGATCCACATCGAGGTGGGCATGCCTTGGAGGGCGGCCAGGTACGGGGAGAGGCCACGGTCCACCGAGCGCGACATGCCAATGGCCAGGCCTCCTGCGGCGCCGAGCACCACTGCGATAGCGAAGCACGCCCCCATGAATGCGGCCATGCGCCACAGGATCGACCCGAGGCGACCGTCGGCCGCCATGTCCCACAGTTCCGTGGCGGTGGTGCCCGGGCTCGGGCTCGGG